>CAYNDN010000048.1:0-11953 GCA_964395075.1 uncultured Lentimicrobiaceae bacterium
CTGTACTTTTGAAATTACTGTAATCGGGCAACAGGACGAAATGGACTTTGGCGATGCTCCTGACGGAATTGCAGGATTAAGCTATAATACTGTACTTGCAAACATGGGCGCACGTCATATCATCAATCCTGATATTTTCCTGGGTGATCGTATTGATGGCGAAACCGACGGCCAGCCAACGCTGGGTGCTGATGGTGATGACCTTGCCGGAATGGATGATGAAGATGGTGTGGTACTTCCTCCCACAGTAACTCCGGGAAGCACGGTTACGATTTCAGTAAAAGCTTCCGTGGACGGATACCTTGATACCTGGATGGATTTCAACCTTGACGGAACCTGGATAGGCCCTTCCGAGCACATTTTCGCAACACAATTTATAGTGGCTGGCTGGAACACACTTTCATTCGCAGTGCCTTCAGGTGCTACGATTGGTGAAACTTATATCAGGTTTAGGTTCAGGGATTATGGTGGAGCCATAACCTACAGAGGCCTTGTTCAGAATGGTGAGGTAGAAGATTACCACATCAAGATTGATGAAGCACCTCAGAATGAAATGGACTTTGGTGATGCACCTGATAATGGTGCAACTTACGATTACCATACCCTCACAGCCAACAATGGAGCCCGCCATATCATAAATCCTGATGTATTTATGGGTAACCTCATTGACGCTGAAGGCGATGGACAGCCAAATATCCCTGCACTGGGTGACGATAATAACCTGCTGGATGATGAAGATGGTGTAAGAATGAGAAGGTTTATGGCTGTTGGTGATTCTGCAAAAGTTGCTGTAAAAGCTTCAGTTGACGGATTCCTGAATGCCTGGATCGACTTCAACCGCGATGGCAAATGGTCTGGCCCTGCCGAGCAGATTTTCACTGATCAGCCACTTGTTGCTGGATGGAACACCCTTAAATTCCATGTACCGACATTTGCTGAACAAGGACGTTCTTATGCAAGGTTCAGGTTTAACACCACAGGAGGCTTAACCTACGAAGGCCTGGCCCAGGATGGTGAAGTGGAAGATTACAATGTGGCTATTTTCCCTGAAGGATGGGGATTCGAAATCACAGATCTTTCACACCTGATTGTGGTACCGCTGGATGTGAATCAGGTACTTAAAAACTCTGAAACATACATACTAAGCCCCAATGATGCCCTTGGTGTTTACCACAATGATAGCACAAAGAATGCTGGTGGTGGCCTGATCCTCCCGGGTGAAGAAGGTGGTGAAGATAACCTGGTATTAATCGCCTATGGTGACGATCCCACAACTCCTGAAAAAGAAGGTTTTGAAGAAGGTGAGATGATGAAATTCAGAGTCTGGGTACATGCCACCGGCGAAGAATTTGATGCAGAAGTGATGTTCGATCCTAACCAGCCAAATGCTGATGGCACATTCCATAACAATGGCCTGTCAGCGCTTACAGGAATTGAACTGGTGGGTTTGACGCAGGCACTGATTATTGCGCAAGGCTGGAGTGGACTTTCAACCTGGCTTGAACCTGCTAATACCAACGTTGAAGAAATGTTTACACCTATTGAAGACGAAATGGTTGTGCTTTACAAACTCAATGGAAGCATGTATTGGCCGGCCGAAAATCTGAATACCATGAACCAGTGGAATACATACGACGGCCATGTGATTAAGATGACCGAAGATGTATCGCTCGGCGTTGCCGGTTTTGAGCTGGCTTATAAAACAGTACAACTGCAGCAGGGCCTAAACCTGATACCTGTGCTAAGCGAGATTCCTGTAGATGTGGAGATGCTGTTCGGTGCTGAAATAGAACTCGTGCTTGTTAAAGAGGTAGCCGGAACAGGCGTTTACCTGCCACAATGGGGAATTAATACCCTTGGAGCAGTTGTTCCGGGTAGCGCTTACTTTGTGGTGAGTAACAACGATGGCATGATCAATTATGATATCGCCTCCAACAAATCTTCAGGAGTGCCGGTAAGCCCACAGGCCATTCAATCGCCATGGAATGCGGCAGAGCAAACACCCGGATCGCATGTGGTTGTGTTCAACCTGCGTGATGCAGATATTGAAGAAGGTGATGTGATTGGCGGATTTACGCCATCAGGATACTGCGCCGGAGTTGCACAGATGAACGCAGATGGCGAAACCTTTGCCGTCACCCTGAATGCTGCCGATCCATTTGCTGAGAACGGTAACGGATTTGAAATGGGTGAAGCAATAACCTACAGGTTGTATCGCTCAGCCACAGGCGAAACGCTTGAGCTGGATGCTGAATACAGCACGGAGCATAACCTGGGTTATTTCACAGCTAATGGTTTATCAGAAGTTGTTGACCTGAAGGTTTCATCAACAGGACTGGCTTCAGAAACCGAAGCTGAGATCACGGTTTATCCTAACCCGTCAACCGGAGTGTTCAATATTTCATCGTCGTTACAAATCGAGAACATCGAAATAGTAGATGCATACGGTAAATTGGTGTTGAGCCAAAAGCCTGGTTTTGATAATAAGATCGATCTTACGGAATACCCAACAGGAGTTTATATCCTGAAGGTTACTCCAAAGGACGGTGCAGAAAGCCTGCATAAGCTTATCATCAGGTAATATATTTCAAATATAAGTTGAATATTGGTTAGTTAATTGTTAGTGTTTTCTAAACCCGGAGCAGAAATGTTCCGGGTTTTTTTATTTTCGTTGAGAATTATTTTGCGATATTTGAAATGCCCAGTGGGTATATCTTTTGACCTTAACGATTCGTAAACTTTGTCCAACCTATACTAATGAAATTGAGAAACGGGTTGATTATATTACTTTTATGCCTAATGCGCGTTGTTAAGCCTGCCGGCGATCCGCCTAAATCTTTTATGACTATTGGCGCAAACGGACATTTTGGTTTTGTGATTTTGCATTCGCAGGATATCCGCCCCATCGGGCAGTCGTATCCCTGGGGTTTAAGCGTGGATGTGAGTTGGCACAAGGTTTCTGAAAAATCATTCAATAGCTGTCTGTGTTTTCCGAGGATCGGCATTTCCACTACTTTTTGGGATTATGATAATCCCAAGGTTTTAGGCCAGGGTATTAATTCGGTATTTTTTATTGAACCTTTTTTTGGGGCAACCCGCAAAACAAGTTTCTCCATCCGATCAGGGTTTGGGCTGGCCTACGCCAATAATCCCTATGACGAAGTTTCCAATCCTGACAACCTATCCTACAGCACCCGATTGAGTTTTGCTTTAATGCTGGCTGCAAATCTTAATTATCGAATTTCAGATCAGATCATGCTTAGTCTGTCGGCCAACTACAATCACATCTCCAATGGTGGGATGAAAGAACCCAACAAGGGAATTAACTATCCTTCGGTTAGCCTGGGGCTTGATTATTATCTGGAGCCTGCTCAATTCAGAAGGTTCAATCAAAGCGATTGGAAATCAAAAGTAGATAAGCGCAATAGATATTTTATCTCAGCATCAGGGACAGCCAAACAATTAAGTGGCTCTGATGAATTAAAACGATATCCGGTCATTGGCCTCAATGCCCGTTTTGCCCGGCAGGTTTCAAGGATCAACGCCATAAATGCGGGATTGGATTTTTTAGCAGATGGTGCTCATCGCGAAGAAATAAAAAGGTCGGGTGAAGATTTAGATTACCTGAAAGCCGGAATCCTGATGGGGAATGAATTTTTGTTGGGCAGGTTTAATTTTTCCCAACAGTTTGGCATCTATATTTATGATCCCTACAACAGGGATGCAGATGTGTATCAAAAGTACGGCTTAGACTACCAAATAACCCCAAAACTATTTTCCGGCATTGGGCTAAAAGCCCACGGGCATGTTGCCGATTTTCTGGAATTCAGGATTGGTATCTCATTGTAAGCAGCAGTTTTAAGTAGATTTAATGTATTGGTTTTGTGAACCATGCATCGAAATGGCTGTTATTTCTTTCCAACACCAAACCTCGATTTTCATGAAAACCACTGCTAAACCTCGTCGGAAGTTTTTAAAAAACCTTTCACTCGCTACGATCTCAGCGGGAATATTACCCACAACACTTTCAGGCCAATCCAAAGGGAAAAACTCTTCAAATGATCCTGAGGACTGTTTTATAACCACACCGGATCTATTTGGCACAGGCCCTTTTTATACACCTGATGCGCCTTTCATGGAAAATAACCAGCTGGCCGGTCCTGATGAGCCAGGGCAAAGGTTGATCATAAGCGGGCAGGTAAGAAATCTGGATTGTTCTGAATTAATCCAAAATGCAGTAATTGATGTGTGGCATGCCAACGATGCCGGACAATACGATAATTCGGGCTACAACCTGCGTGGTTACACACTTTCGAATAATCAGGGGTTTTACATGTTCGAGACAATTCTACCCGGGCATTATCCCAATGGAGGTAGTTTCAGGCCATCGCACTTCCACTTAAAAATTACTCCTCCCGGCTTTGATACGCTTGTAACACAATTATATTTTGAAGGAGATGAATACATTCAGGGAGATGCGGCAGCCTCTATCACCAGCGGGCCCTACGATGCCAGCCACCGAATCATTCCGCTGACAACAAACAGCCAGGGCAAGCTTGAAGGTACCTGGGACATCGTTATCGAGGGTGATGGAATTGTTGGTACTAATGATCTGCATTCTGATAATGGCATGATCTATGAGGCCGGCCCCAATCCGTTTTCAGATCAGATCGAGATCAATTATGGTGTTTTCCGTGATGCAAAGGTTGGCCTCTTTGTTTATGATTTGCATGGCCGGCTGGTTGCCACACTTGAGGAAAGGCATCTCTCACCACAGAAATATTCTGCTGTCTGGAATCCTGATACCAATCTCCAAAAGGGCTATTATTTTATCGCCTTAAAAGTGAATGATCTGCAGGTACACTATTTAAAGGTGTTGAAGAAATAATTTCATCGCCTGTAAAATTCTGTTATCAAGTGATTTAACGTTTGCTACTTCAATGTTTAGCCCAGCCAATTCATAAAAATAAAGGAACTACTGCAAATTTTGTGGAAGATCTTACAGAAAAACACACATAAAGCTGGCAGTCCGCAGTCGGCAGTCTGCAGTGGTTATGCCTTTTAGAAGACCTTTTTAATAAAAACTCCATAGACTTTTTTAGCTACCCATTTTTCCACAATCACTGCCTACTGGATACTGCTGACTGCCAACTTTTTGAAAACAAACACTACTCAGCAAAGAAGAATTTACCCACAAAAATGGTAGTAGAACCATAATAAAAATGTTAAAGCATTTGTTTCGGCCACATCAATCACAGACATATACTATATCTTAAGAAAAACCAACGGACATCAAAACACCATTAACTTCCTGAAGGATTTTTTGAAATTCATTGAAATCGCCGGAGTTGTAAAAGAAATTGTATTAAAAGCTCTCGAATCAAAATTCTCAGATTTTGAAGATGCTATTCAAAATGAATGTGCTGTAAAACTTGAGATAGATATTATTATAACCAGGAACAAAAAAGATTTTATTGAATCAAAAATTGAAGTTCTTAGCCCAGTTGAATTCCTCGAAAAACTCGAATCTCATTAAATATTTACCCATCTCAAAACCATTGTGGGTGAATATACGGTACAGGTAAATGCCCAGGCACAGGCCTTACTGCTTCCAGCACCGATTGGGCTATGAGTAAGTTGATGGGGTGAAATGCGAATTTTATAGGTTCTCTAAATCATTGAGATCTATATACCTACCGGTTGCTTTTTTGTTCTTTTTTAAGTTTTCAATATCGATAAAATCCATCACCATTCCATCTATTTCGAAACTTTCCTTTTTTGGATAGCATTTATCAAAATTTAGCCCACTTACGCCTGTCAACATATCAATCCTGTTGGGTGGGTAACCCAACTGTATAACCCTGTCGGGGACAAGAAAATCTTCCTCTTTTATGCCTAAAGTTTCAAAACCAAAATCTTTCAATGCAGCAATAATCTTTTTTGCATTCTGGTCATTTACCCACAACCAAATATCCAGATCATTTGTGTATCTGGGATAACCGTGGGCAGTTACCGCATATCCGCCAACAATCAAATACTTAACATTGTGAGAGTTCAACAACCCGATAAACTCTCTGAAATCCTTGTAGAGTACCATATTTCCAAATTATGTATTGTTGCCTTAAAGTCTCTAAAGCTTCCAACCTCTTTTCAACTGGCTGAGTTAACCAAAATTGATTTTCCGGTTCTTTGTAATCTAACGAAACTATTTTAAATACTTTTTCTATTTCTCGTTTATCATTAGCCATTTATGGTATGGAGTTTTTTTTAATTGATGTAAACCGGTCCTAATTCAATGCATCAAAAATCTCGCAATTATCGTTATTAACCATCCAGCGGCTTACCTCACCACCATCACCTTCACGCTTTTCTTCCACTTGCCTGCCTGCAGATTACACATGTAAAATCCTGTTGCTAAATCTCTTGTGTCAAGCTCAATATGGTTTTGAGATTGAGAAACCACAGCATTTTGGATATTTTTGATTTCTTTTCCATAAACATCACAAAGGGTAAGTGTTACCTCAGCATTTTCAGGTGCTGTATAGCGGATAGTGGTTATATCGTTTGCGGGGTTAGGATAGCAGGAAAGTGTAAGCGGATTGTTTTCAGTACCAAATTCTGCAACAGATGTTATATAGGGAGAAATCCTGCCATAGTAAACATCCTGTTCGCCATTAAATGTTGCAGCCCATGCCAGGTGCGCGCTTTCGTCATCAGAGCGCATATCAAAATAGTCGCCCATCTTATCCTGGTTTGGCCAACCAACATGCGGATCAAACATTTCGGAAAGTTCAAAATTGGCCGACCAGTTTTCGCCCTGATCAAGGGAATAGGCATAAAAAAGCTGTGATTCAACAGAGTTTCCGGGAGAGTTCCGCGTATCCAGCCATACGATGTCAATTCTTCCGTTTGGTGCCACCGACATGGTAGCAAACCATTGATGGTCCATTTCAAATTCGTCATCATTTATCCGGATCGGGTCTTCCCATGTCTGGCCTCCATCTGTGGAACGCGCAAACATTACATCACCGGGATCGGTGTTTGAACTGCGATTAACTGAAGCCACCACATACACATTTCCATGTCCGGGTCCACCGGACACATCCACATCAATATCAGCCTGGCCCATAAGGCCTGCAGGATTTACGCTGGGGTAGATACCAAGTTCTCCATCAAGATCAACTTCTGAATAGGATTCGAAATTTACCGGCAATTCCGGTTCCATCGCCGATGTTGATTTGGCTACGATTATTTCTTCACCCCAGCCTTCTCCAACAATGTATAACTCGCCCTCAGTACCAACAGCCATAGTTCCCCAGTTTGGGTCGCCGTCAATCATCACACAATCTTCGTAGCTGTTTCCTTCATTGGTTGATCGTGTGAAAAACCCCGGATAGCAAATGCTCCAGTACGATGTCCAGAATGAGTAAATATTCCCATCGCCAATGCCGCCGGTCCTGTCGATAACCATCCATTGTTTGTCGCCACCCTGCGCATCTGTGCCATCATCCCATTCAAAACCTTCAGCAGGAATTTTAAAAACATCACAGGTGTAATCGCCAAAGTTGCTGGTAAGGCTGTTGTAATAAATGTTTCCCTCCGAGTCGGCATCCAGCACCGGGTCGGAGCGGAAAACGCCGCCATCAATCACTTCGGGGAAGGTCCATGTTTCGCCGCCATCTTCGGTATAACCTATGCCGGCCTGGCGGAAGTTTGAGCTGATGTTATCGAACTGCCGCCAGCCAATGATCATGCGATTGGGGTTTGTGGGATCAACTGCTATTGATGGCTCGTTTCCGGCATCACCTATGATATTTTCTCCATCCTCATTTACGTTCACCTGAGTCATAAAAAAGAACTCATCGCGGGTTTGATATGCAGGAGAAGTCTTTTTGTTGCCATATTCATTTGGCATGTACGGGTCCTGAATTTCTTCGTGATAAAGGTGTTTTTTGGCGTTTTTCTGAGCAAAAGTGTAGTTGCTGAGTATTGCTGCAAAGCAAAATGTGAGTGATAGAAACAGTGCAAGTTTTTTCATGATATTTTATTTTTTTAAATGTAATAAAAGGCAAATTTAACGGTAATCAAACAATTTAGTCAGCAGGATTTGTAGTTTTAACGTTTTCCAACTTTACTGCCTGCATATAAAAACTGAATTCGCTTCCCTCACCTTCCTTGCTTTTAACCAGCAGTTTACTGCCGTTTCGCTCCACAAATTCCTTACAAACGATCAAACCCAGTCCGGTACCTTTTTCGCCTGCTGTGCCATCGGAATTGGTTTTGGATGCCAGATTGAAAAGCTTTTCAACTTTTTCCTTTGGTATTCCCACACCATTATCGGACACGGCTATTTTTAGTAAACCAGGCTCTTTTTCTTCAATTTTTAAAACTACTTTTCCACCTCTATTGCTGAATTTGATGGCATTGTGCAGCAGGTTTCTGAGCACCGTATGAATCATTTCCCTGTCTGCTTTTACTGGTATTTCATCCGGGATATGAATTCTGAAGTCCACATTTTTCTTTTCAGCGTTCAGGGCCATCAGGTCATAACATTCTTCGGCCAATAGGTCAAGCTCAAATATTTCAGGATTAAACTTAACCCGCCCGGTTTGTGTACGTGACCATAACAGGAGATTTTCTAACAGCGCATAGATTCTTTTTGATGCATTATAAAACCCATCAATCCCTGATTTTTTATCATCCTCATCTAATGAATCATAATTTTTGGAGAGCAATTCACCAATAGACAGCAGGCTGGTAAACGGATTTTTCAGGTCGTGAGCTATGATGGAGAAAAACTTATCCTTGGCGGAGTTTAGCTCCTTTAGCTTTTTTTCAGATTCAGATAGTTGCTGGTTGGCTTCCTGGATTCTTTGATTCTGCACTGTTAGCAATTTATTGGTACGGCTTTTCAGCAAAAACGTATATATAAACCCAACGAGTGTAAACGCCAATAAAAATTCGATGGCATAAAACCACCAGGTTCGCCAAAATGGATAAGCAACATTAACCAAAAGAGCGGCCTCATGGGCAGTAATCTGTCTGTTGTCATTCGAGGCCTTAACTTTAAAAATATATTTGCCGGGGCTAAGGTTTGCGTAAGTCACGTAGTTCCGGTCGCCGGCAAAAGTCCAGTTATCCTCAAGATTCTCCATTTTGTAGCTGTATTCGGGTTGTTGTGAAGGTGGCAGGTTCGTGGCCAAAAATTCAAAACTCAAAAACCGGTGTTTATAATCAACATGAATCTCGTAGGTGTATGGTGCTGCCGTTTGCATAAAATAATTGCCGTTGAATTCGGTGATTTTATGCGGGTTGATCGGTGCTGATATCTTTTCATCCTGACTGCGACTGATTTGCACTTTTTTTCCCATCAAATCAATGCTTACGATTACCAACCTTGCCATGCTTGTTGAATGGATAACGTGATCAGGATCGATGACATTGAGGCCATATACACCTCCGAAAAAAAGTTTACGACCCGGCCCCTTAAAAAATGCACCACCGTTAAACTCGTTGCTTTGCAGGCCGTCGGTGTTGTCAAAATTTATTGTGCTTAAATTGCTGAGGTTAAAACGGGAAAGGCCAAAATTTGTACTCAGCCACAGGTTGTTGAAATGGTCGGGAAGAATCCCGTAAACTACATCGTTGGGTAATCCTTCGGCAGTGCCAAACCGCTGAAATTTTTCACTTTTCCGGTTAAACCGGTTCAGGCCATCATTGGTGCCAATCCAAAGTATGCTGTCGTTTTCTTCATAAATCGAAAAAACAATATTATTGGAGATGCTGTTTTTACCCTCCGGTGAATAAGAAAAAGATTTGAAAGTTTCTGTTCCCGGGTTCATTTTATTTAAACCACCTCCATACGTTCCAATCCAGATATTGCCGTCAACATCCTCTTTTATGGATGAATAAACGAAATTATGCGATATGCTTTCTGGATTATCCGGATCGTTTAAAAACCGTTTAAAAGTCCCCGTTTTTTTATCAAACTTGTTCAATCCGTTTCGTGTTCCCACCCAAAGGTTTCCGGTTCTGTCTTCATAAATCACACGCACCGAATTATTACTTATGGTGTTTTGCTTTTCGGGGCTTGTTTTATACCTGATAAATGATTTCGTTTCGGGGATGAAGCGGTTCAGCCCGCCGCCGTCAGTTCCAATCCAGATGGTGCCGTCACTTTCCTGAAAAACCTCTCGCACCGATTCGGTGCCGAGGGAGTTCGGGTTTTCGGGCTCGTGATGATAATGTGTGAAAGTGCCTGTTGCTTTGTCAAAATGGTTCAGCCCGCCGCTGTTGGTGCCCACCCACAGCGATCCGTTCTTTGCCTCACAAATGCTCCAGATGAAATTTTCCGACAGGCTGTTTGGATTCTGTGGATTATGCGTGATCAGTGGAAACTTGTGGGCGTATTTGTCATAAATATTGATGCCTGCACCAAAAGTACCAATCCAGATCACGCCGGCCCGGTCTTCATACAAGCAGTTTATCGAATTTTGCGAAAGGCTGTTGGGATCGCCGGTGTTGTGTGTGTATTGGCTGGTTTCGAGGGTTGCGAGGTCAATCTTAAAAAGCCCGCTGCCGTATGTTCCGTACCAGGCATACTGTTGCTTATCAATGATGAAAGGCCTTGTGCCCGAAATAGAGAGACTTTGGTTTACACCGGATGCATCCACAATTTTTGTGAAGTTGCCCGAAGCCGTATTGAACCTGTATAGCCCGTCAGGTGTGGTGGCCCAGATATTTTGCTGACAATCAAATGTAAATTTTTCTACAGGAATGTTCTCCAAATTTATACCCGGCTTTTTGAGTGAATAGGTTTTAATATCAGAAAATTCAAAATCCAGTTCAACCAATCCTTTATCGCATGCCATCCACAATTTGTCGTCATGTTTTTTGATGGAATAAATTGTGTTAATGCCAGGAATATCAATTTTTTGAAGGCCTTCATCCGGGTTTCCTGAAAATAAACCCTGATTGGTGCCAACAAAAATAAGATCAGAAGACAAAGTCAAGATGGAATGGATGTAGGCGTATGTGTGTATTTTTTCGGTGCCCAATAATTTCACCGAGACCATCGAATCTATGTTTGGATAAACAACGCTCAATCCCGAGATGGTTCCAACCCAGATTCTTTTGTCGGGGCCTTCAATGATTTGGGTTATGGTGTCATTGGCAATTCCTGACGGGTAGTTTTCACGTGTAAATTTTGTAAAGGTTTCTGTTTCGGGTTTTAAACGGGTCAGTCCGCCTTTTGATCCCAGCCACAACCATCCGCGACTGTCTTCGTAAATCAGTTCTGTCCATTTGTAAGAAAGGCTGTTGGGGTTATTGGCTTCCTCCCTGAAAATGGTGAAATTTTTACCATCATATCTGTTCAGGCCATCCTCTGTGGCAAACCATTTAAAGCCTTTCTGGTCTTCGTAAATGCAGTACACCGAACTGAGGGATAACCCGTCGTCAATGTTCAGATGATTAAAACGGATGGTGGATTGTTGTGCGTTTGAGCTAAAGCCGCAAAACAGAAGTAAAGGAACACATATCCTCAGCATAAAGTCGCTCATTTGGTGTGGGGCAAAAAATTTCATCAACTTCTGTTTTCAGTGTGCAATAGCTCATTTATTTAACGCACTATAGCTGCCAATGTTACAAAAAAAATAAAACATTAAACCGCTGGTAAAAATGGGTTTGCAGATTGTCGAATTTTGGATACATGTAGTAATGGATAACTGTCTGACAGTTTCATTAATTTGTTAACCTGATTTGGAACCAGGTTATTCATGGTCTCAAAAAATCATTCAAAAACTGTCTGACAGTTACACATGATTTTTTTGGGTAATTCCGGAGAACTATTTTATAACTGTCAGACAGTTACACTTATTTGTTTTTATGATCTGATAACAGGTTATTCATGGTCTCAAAAAATCATTCAAAAACTGTCTGACAGTTACACATG
>CAYNDN010000048.1:12053-15993 GCA_964395075.1 uncultured Lentimicrobiaceae bacterium
TGATCTGATAACAGGTTATTCATGGTCTCAAAAAATCATTCAAAAACTGTCAGACAGTTACACTTATTTGTTTTTTTGATCTGATAACAGGTTATTCATGGTCTCAAAAAATCATTCAAAAACTGTCAGACAGTTGCAAAAATCCTTACCTTCACCTCCCAAAATTTTTTGAATGATGAAACGAATACTTTTAGCTTTTCTTGGTGGCCTTTTTACCATGGGTACTTTTGCGCAACACAATTCAATTATTGAAACGCTGTCCTACCGTCCTCTGGGTCCATATCGTGCCGGTTCCTGGGTTTCGGCCATTGCTGTTCCTGAAACCGTTAATCCTGATTTTGCCCACACCTGGTATGTGGCAGGCCGTAATGGAGGGGTTTGGAAAACCGAAAATAATGGAACAACTTTTTCCCAGGTTTTTGATTCGACAAAAGTTAGCAGCATTGGGGCTGTTGCTGTTTCTGCTTCAAATCCGGAGGTGCTTTGGGTAGGAACAGGCGAGGCTTATAATGCCCGAAGCACCCACAGAGGAAATGGCGTTTACAAATCCCTGGATGGCGGGCAAAGCTGGCAGCATGTTGGCCTGGAAGATACTCATCATATTTCCACACTTATTGTCCACCCCGAAAACCCGGATGTGGTTTGGGTAGCGTCCATGGGGCATTTGTTCACTCCAAATGAAATGCGGGGTATTTTTAAAACTATAAACGGTGGGAAAACCTGGGAAAAGGTTTTGTTTTTAGATGAAAATACCGGCGTGATTGATCTGATCATCCACCCTGAAAATCCTGAAGTGCTTTTTGCAGCCACCTACGAAAAATACCGCTACCCCTGGCATTTTGAGGCCGGTGGTAAAAACAGCGGAATTTATAAATCCAGCGACGGCGGTGAAAATTGGGAGCATTTATCAGCGGGATTGCCGGATGGAAAACTTGGCAGGATTGGCCTGGCCTTATGCTACAGCCAACCTGAAATTGTGTATGCAGTCATCGAAAACCTGAACCCAAAACCGGGAACCGTGATTGATGAAAGTGTTGGGATGAACCACATGCGCGATGCCTATTTTGATCAAATGATAGGAGGGGAAATTTACCGCTCTGATAATGGCGGCGAAAGCTGGGAAAAACGCAACGACAGTATCTGCAATGTGTCAGCAAAGGCGGCATACTCCTTCAACAAAATTATGGTGGCTTCGGATAATCCGGACATCATTTATGTTTCCAGCGATCTGATGCAATACTCCGAGGATGGTGGCAAAACATGGCTGGATTGCCTGTGGCCGCCCCAGGTTTTAAGTACCACGATTTTTGGCGATCACCGCTGTATATGGATGGATCCGAACGATGGCCGCCATGTGATGTTCGGCAGCGATGGTGGACTTTATGAATCATTCGATCGCGGTAAAACTTTTACCCATCATGTGCAGATACCCCTGGGCGAAATTTACAGGGTAGAAACCGATAATGCCTACCCCTACAATATTTACGTGGGTTTGCAGGACCATGAAGTTTGGAAAGGTCCGTCCAATTCGTGGTCGGGACAAATTGGCCCGGAGGATTGGGTGATCACCGGCATGTGGGATGGCATGTATACCAAAGTTGACTGGCAGGATAACCGCTGGCTTTATACCACCACACAGTTTGGGGCACACCTTAGGGTTGACCAAAAATTGGGACAGCGTGTGAGCATTGAACCACAGGCACCGGAGGGCAGTCCGCCATACCGTTTTTGTTGGGTTACACCGCTGGTACATTCCCCGCACAATCCACAAATTATCTACACCGGAGGGGAAATGCTCTTGCGCTCCCTCGATCGTGGAAATACCTGGGAGGAACTCAGTCCCGATCTCACCACCAACAATGCAAAAAAGATTGCCGGTAAAGGCCACATGATGTATTGCACCATCACCACCATTTCTGAATCACCACAAAAGGCGGGTGTAATCTGGGTGGGAACCGATGATGGCCGCGTGTGGATGACCCCGGACCATGGAAAAACCTGGGATGAATTCACAGATGCAATTTCTGAGTTGGGAGGTGATGCTAATTTGTGGGTAAGCCGTGTTGTGGCATCCAGGCATCAGGCTGGAAAAGCCTTTGTTTGTAAAAGTGGTTTCAGGAATGATGATTTCAGGCCACTGGTTTTTAAAACTGAGAACTATGGAAAAAACTGGACAAAAATCACCACAGGGCTACCGGATGGCCCGGTGAACGTAATTACCGAAAACCCAACCCGCGTAGGTTTACTTTATTTGGGCAGCGATGCCGGTATTTTCCTGAGTTTTGATGATGGCCAAAGCTGGATGCCGTTTCAGAATAACAGGCCCCCTGCCCCGGTTAAAGACTTAAAAATCCAGGCCACGGAAAATGACCTTGTGGTGGGCACTTACGGACGGGGTGCTTTTATCGCCGATACCTGGCCCCTGCAATTTTACCACGACAGCATCAAAAATCAGGAGGCCTTTTTGTTTCCAATCCAAAGCAAGCCCCAACAAAATTATTCCGAGCGGGCATGGTGGGGAAATTATGAGCAAACCGGCGACAATCATTTGTTGACTCCCAACGAGCCCAATAGCCTGGCCATCTATTACTACCTCAAATCACAGCCCAAAGATTCGGTGTGGATAGAGCTTTGTGACATCGATCATCAACCCCTGGATACTTTGGAAATAAACCAGGAACCCGGATTTCACCTGCGATATTTTGACACCTGGAACACACAGCCCGGAACCTACCGCATCAAACTTTTTGCCGATGAAAACATTCATGAACAAAAAGCAGTGATAAAACCTTCACCTGTCTGGCCGGTTGGGAAGTTGGATTGAGAGTGACTTGACAAACGCATTTAAAAATTTGATACACATGCTTTGTCGCAGGCTATAACCTTTGGGGCCAAAGCAAATCAATAGTATTCCGTTTTTTCGTTTGTAAAAACATTCAAACAAATAAAGCACGATTTCGTTAACTTTGTTGAAATATAGAATTAAAGATGAAAAGAGAATTTACAGCAATAATCGAGGCAGCACCTGAAGGGGGTTATTGGGCTATGTCACCCGAAATTCAGGGAGCTAATGGCCAGGGTGAAACCATCGAAGAAGCCAAGCAAAGTTTAACTGAGGCTATTAAATTAATTATTGAGGATAAACCCCAAAACTGGTATAATTGAAGCAGTGCCACGTCATTCAGATATCAAGGAACCTTTAGCAAAAAAAATCATTAAAAACCTTGATGCTAAATAAAATCATCGGCATTACGAAGCTTTCCAAATCCCCGCCTGTAAAAATTTTGAGGATAATAATTCCGATTGCACAAATTGCGATAATAGCTCCTGAAAAAACCTGTTCCTAGTTTCCATGATTTTCAATTTTCAAAGTTAATAGTTGCCCCGTTAGTCGCAGGATTTTGAAATCACTACCCTTTTTTGAAAAATTGCAGGAATAATATTGTTGTACATTTGTAATCTAAAATCACGGTTATGAAACATCTACCTTATGGCATTCAGGAGTTTTCGGAGGTAATCAAACATGATTATTTGTATGTAGATAAAACAGAATTGATTTATAAAATTCTACATGGCAAATATTATTTCCTTTCCCGACCCCGCCGTTTTGGGAAATCGCTGCTGCTGAACACCATCAAGGAAATTTATCTCGGAAACCGTGAATTGTTTAAAGGCTTATGGATTTACGATAAAATAAATTGGGAGGTCCACCCGGTGATCAAAATTTCATTTTCAAATATCGATTACCTGAATATTGGGCTGTTGCCGGCCATCGAAAATGAGATTGATTTGATAGCACGGGAAAACAACATTATGCTTGAAGCTTCGGGAATGGGGGCCAAGTTCAGGGAGCTGATTGTTAAAATGTCGGGTGAAAATGGTGTTATTATTTTAATTGATGAATACGATAAGCCCATTATTGACTACCTCGATGATTTGG
>CAYNDN010000049.1:0-15917 GCA_964395075.1 uncultured Lentimicrobiaceae bacterium
CGTATCAGATATATTTTATTGATGATTGTTTCATCAGGAAGCATATTTTGATCTTCAACGCTCATCTCAGAATAATTTATTTATGGATTACGATGTTTTAATTGGGTGTCGCAAAATGCGATACCCAATTTCAATAAATCTTAAGACAAGCAAAATTAGGGCTTTTGGGATAATTTATTGTAGAAAAGGAAAATTTTGAATTTATAAACTCATCTTTCTAACATGATAAAATGGTAAACATTTACATATTAAATGGCTACTCCACCACAAGCTTACAATTACCTTTTAGTTGCCCGTCTTCCTGAATAAGGGCAAAGTAAATCCCTGCCGGCCAATTAGCCACATTGATGGATTCATCAGAATTGTTCTCAATTACTTTTGAATAAACAGACCTTCCTGTATAATCCACAATTTGAAGGGTGATCAGAGAAGTGATGCTATCATCAAATTTGATATAAACCAAATCATTGGCCGGCACCGGAAAAACCGATAAAACATTGTTGTTTTGTGAGTTGTGGTTATGTTCGGGAATGCCCACGGTCAGGCAGGTGTCTGATGGTAGTAGGCAGTCTGATGGTACGGTAAAAGGGAAAATTTGTGAATCATCAATGGTATAGCAAAACAAGTCTTCCCAATATTCACTTACCGGAAAATAAGGCGTTAAAACACCATTTAAACTTCCAATACCTTCAACCACTGTTGATCCTCCATATTCGATCTGCCACCTTCTTCTTTCCTCGCCAGTATAATCTGTTATATTATCCATTGAGCTTACCACCAATGGGAAAAAGTCTTTGCTGTAATAACTGCCTTCCGGAACAGTATCACCAATTCCGAGTGAAAAATCGAAATACAGGATTTCTTCCATTTCACCATCTTCGATAATCCAAACTTTCTGATCCTCCGTATTTTCACGCATGGCAAAAAAGTAAGTTTGCCAGTAAATACTATCCTGGCATAATATGTTAATACCAGCCAGGTATATTTTATGATACACCAGGCCATTTATTAAAGTGTCCCCTGAAATATTTCCCTGTCTTGCCATGTTATACTCAAAAGGACCGGGAGGGAATGTGGTTGCACCCATTGTTTCAATCCACTTTGCCCCATCGTTGAGCATGGGAACGTAATCGCGGTTTTGTGCATACGAGAAGTTTGAAAGCGTGGTTAAAGCAATTAGCAAAAAGAGTTTGTCAAGTGTTTTCATTTCTTTTGAGATTTTAGTCTGATTTTTTAATGCACCAAAGTTAATGGATTTCTTTCCGGATTCCAACTTGCTCAATGGGGGGGCTTTTTAAAATTTTTTAACAATTGATAAGGCTTCAGCCATAAATGTTGGTAGCATCCAATAACTTCGGATTCGATTAGTTATTGGAACCAACTTCTTAATTAAACTCCATTAATTTCATTTTTTATCACTACTGAACGGATATATAAATACAGTTGGTTTTAGATTCTTTGCTTCACTTCGTTTCGCTCAGAATGACAAAGGGTTTCGTGGTTTGGTGAGGGTGAGGGGGTGGAGGGCGGCTTCGCCGCCCTCCACCCCCTCACCTAATAAACTAAACAGGTGTCATTCTGAGCGAAGCGAAGAATCTATTTCATTTTTATCGGACAGTAGTAATATTTTATATATGTCCATTGGTTACTGATGTTTCTAAAGCCGTTTTTCCTCTCTTTACCCTCCAAAGCAAAAAACCAAAAGCTATGCAGACAATCAAAACCTTGCTTATTGAAGATGAGAAAATTGCATTGATCACGCTCAAATCACTGTTGGTAAAACATTTTACCGAAATCGAAGTGATTGGATCAGCAGGAACAGTTTCGGAGAGCATACAAAAAATCAGAGAGCTTAAACCCGACCTTGTTTTTCTGGATATCTCACTGCCGGATGGGGAAGGTTTTGAAGTGCTCAAAGACTTCAAAGCCAAAACGTTCGAAACCATTTTTACTACAGCACACGAAAGATACGCGCTGAAAGCTTTTGATTTTTTTGCCATCCATTACCTTGTGAAGCCGGTTACCCTTGAACGCTTAAAAGATGCCATTGATCGCTACCTCGCGGTGAGAAAAAATGAAGAAGAGGAAGAAAAAAACCTCTCCGAAAGCAAGCAGGATCTTACTTCACTCATCAGTCAGGGCGAAAACCACCGGCTTGAGTTTAAATCTTCTTTGCGCTGGGATTATCGTGAAAACCGTGCCAACAAAAAGCTTGAAGAGGTTATCATGAAATCCATTGCTGCCTTTAGCAATGCCAAAGGCGGGGTGCTGTTTATTGGCGTGGATGATGATGGCAACACACTCGGGCTGGATAAGGATTATTCCACCATGAAAAAGCCGGATAAAGATCATTTTGAGCTTCACCTTCGCAACCTTATTCACGATAATTACAGTGTGGCATACGCTTCGAAATTCCTGAATATCAGTTTTCCGAATATCAATGGTAAAGAAGTTTGTATGATTGAGATCCAAAAAGGCGAGGAGCCGCTATATACAACGGTTACTAACAAAGGAGGGGCTAAAGTGGAGAAATTTTTTGTGCGATCAGGGAATACATCACAGGAATTGGTAAAGCCCAGCCGGATCATGAATTATATGAAGGTACGATTTTAGCGTCTCAAATACCCTTTGATGGCCTGATAAATCACGGTTGAAACAATCAGGAAAATACCTGCTGATGCAAATATGATGATCGAAAGAAAAAATGGTTCACCGATCGAAACCCGTTTTGCAATGATTCCGACAAACGCCCAAATGATCACTAAGCTGTAAAACAGGTCTCTCCTGGTAAACAGAACAATCAGCGTAATAACCGTTGCAGTTGCAATCATTGCAGATGCCCAAAAGTCAACAGCCAAATCGAAACCATTCCAATTCAGGTCAACCAAAAGTGTTGCTCCGTTGGCAATGGTTGCAACGGTAATCCACCCCAGGTAAACACTAAATGGCATATGGACAAAATACTGTTGGTTTTTACTTACAATACGATACCCGATTCCAAGCCTGAGGTAAACCTTAATCAGGGGAAACAGGATAACCAGCATCAGCAACACGGAAAGCCAGATAACCTCAAAATGCCAGGCAAAAATCCAGGCCATATTGCCAATTGAAGAAAGCATGAACCAGGGCCCGATTTTTTGAAGGAACTCATTTCGAGGAATATCGCTGTTACCAAACAAACCTTTAGTCTGGTAAACTGCAAAGATGATCAGCAGGATGTAGATGATACCCCAAATGGAAAAAGTAAACCCGGCTGGTGTAAAAACACTTGGATACAAATCAGAAAGTTCTCCGGTAGTTTTACCTGCGATGGGCAAGGCATTTGCAAGGTAATTAACCGCAATCACCCCAACCAGCGAGGTGATGTTTAATATTTGATAGGCTTTTGTTTTCATTTTATCTAACTGTCAGACAGTTGCAAGATATTTGATTAAAAGTTCAAAAGTTTCCAACGAAAAATCGATTTGGATCATGTCAGAAAAACTGTCTGACAGTTTTAGAATCTCAAAAAAATTTAGATTTTGTTCAGACGCCCAATTTGGGCGTCTATACGTATGCACCGTTTGCAAACACTTAATAAATTTTCCCTTTTTCAAATTCATCTAATATCGAATACCTCAAACGAATGATGGTTAACGAATAACGGTTAACGAATAACTACTAACCCTTCCTTTCCCAAACCGTAAAGTTCGATAATGTATGCTGAAACTTATTTTGCGTTTCTCGGATCACAAACGGCACCTTGAATGGCCCGTCAATCAGCGTGAAATTTTTATCCAGGTGGCGATGCAATCCATCTAAAGTGGTCACGGGTTCACCATCTTCCTTGTAACCGCCCAGCCATTTTTCGCGTTTGGTGTATTCTATCAGCCAGGTGTATGGCGAGGCGATAACCAGGATGCCTCCAGGATTCAACCGTTCGTGGATCATATCCAGGAATTTTCCCGGGTCGTAAAGCCTGTCGATGAGGTTGCCGGCAAAAATCAGGTCGTAATCGGTGAAGATTGGTTTTAGGTTTACGGCATCGGCCTGGAAAAATTCAACCTTATTTACAAGGTCTTTATATCCTAATTTCTCGAGCGATATCTCGTGATACGAAACCAGTTCGCCTTCCTCCGGCAGTACATACCGGACTATTCCATTTTTAATCAAATCATCAGCAATTCTGATAAAACGGGCCGAGAAATCAAGGCCGGTTACAAAATCGAATTGCTTGGCCAATTCAAAAGTTGATCGTCCGGTGGCACAACCCAAATCCAGTGCCCGTTTTGTGGGGCGGCCATCTATATATTTGATACAAAATTCAGCGGAAGCTTTGGGGAAATTAGGCACACCATAATAATCCCGGCCATAATGCGATTCGCAATACTGCGAAACCAGTTCATCGGTTTCATACACATCTTCACGGATTTTTATCGGAGCTTTGGTTTGTATATACCTGAAACCGGCATGTTGGAAAAAGTGCCTGCGGAAGGCATAGCGCGAATCTCTCGTGGCTTCGTTGCCGGTAGAAATCCATGAGCCGCCTTTGATCAGGTTATGTTTGGTATCAAAAGTTGGGGTGCTGAAATCATCATATAAGGGGTGGACTTCAAATCCGGGGAAACCGGTAATCGGGGTTTCGGTCCATTGCCAAACATTGCCAATCACATCATAAAAATCGCCAAACTTAAAAGTATCCACAGGTACGGAAGATGCAGCGACCTCCAGGTTGATATTTCCGGGGGCTTTATCCCAATACGGCTGATCAGGAATGTTGTGCATATCCCTGAAATGATACCACTCTTCCTCGGTGGGGAGCCTGTATTTTTCTCCGCTTTTTTTGGATTTCCAGTTGGTAAAGGCTTTTGCTTCCAGGTAGTTGACTTCTACCGGCCAGTTCCAGGGCATGTCAATAATTTCGAGCATGGTGCGGAAACTCCACGAACCATCGTCATTTTTTATCCAGAACAGCGGATGTTCCGATGATTTAAAATTCCGCCAGTTCCAGCCTTCCTCAGTCCAGTATTCTTTTTTGGCATACGCTCCATCTTCAACAAACTCCAGAAATTCCTGGTTGCTTACCAGAAATTTAGATGCTTTAAAAAGCTGAATTTCTTCGGTTACTTTACCATATTCGTTGTCCCAGCCATAGAGCGGGTGATCTTTACTTTTACCGAGCGTAATTTCGCCACCGGGAACATCAATCAATTCATTTGCCGGGGCATCACCCCATTTATCGTAAATCTTCCAAAGCGGTTGTTTCACCACTTCATCAATGGGCAGCTGGCGAATCAGCACCGAAGATGTTTCCAGATGGATACGCTGGTGTTCAATTCCCATCATGATGGCCCACCACGGATTGTCCCAGTTAATGGGCATTTCAAGTGGTAAAGTCTTGATGAGGTTGTCAATCACCGCACGAACTTTATCCCTGTAATCGCGCACCTCCTGAACGGTCGGCCAGTCGTAGTGGGTTTCGTCCAGGTCATCCCACGACATTTCATCTACACCAATGGCAAAAATGGATTCGAATTCGGGGTTAATTCGTTTCTCAATCAGTTTGGCAAGGATCAGTTTATTCACATAAAAAACTGCGGTATGCCCCAGATAAAAAATCAACGGATGACGGAGCCGGTCGGCACGCAAATAGAAAGTTTCATCGCGTTTTAGCGTTTCATAGAGTTTTTCGTCTATGTCGTAAGTATTATGAAAGTAATTCAGGATTTCTTTTCGCTTTTCTTCTGAAGTTCCCGAATTGAGAATTGTGGTTTTGGTAATGTACTTTTCCATCTGAATAAATGTTGATTCATTTTTTATTTATTAACAACACCATCCTTTTATTGTTTAGTAAAATTTACCGTGATTCCTCCGGCAAACAGGTTTTTCAAAGATGGATGGGTGTTATTAAACATTTCATTATTTTTACTGTTTTTCAATCACAAACATAGTTAGAATAATTAAATATTTGAAAAGATGAGTTGGTATTTTGTAATTCCGGTTGTTCTTGGAGCCTTCCTGTTTATGGAATTTATCGCCTGGTTTACCCACAAGTACATCATGCATGGCTTTTTATGGGTACTGCATCGCGATCATCATCACCGTGATGGGAGAAAGTGGGAATGGAATGACACGTTTGCTGTGATGTTTGCCATCCCAAGTATTTTGCTCATCAATTACGGAACACCATCTTTTGATTACAGGTTTTGGATTGGCATTGGCATTTTAATGTATGGAATTGCATATTTTCTTTTTCATGATGTGTATGTGCACCAGCGTGTGAAGATGTTGGGAGGCTTGAAAAACAGGTATCTGGATGCTACTGTAAAAGCACACATGGATCATCACGGCCCGAAGTTTTATGGTAACTATGGGTTTCTCGTGGCCCCGTGGTCTTATTACAAAGATGAATTCAGCAAAAGCAGAAATAAAGATAAAGCGACAGCCTAAATGGAAAAGTTAACGATTTTCTGGTTTCGAAGAGACCTGAGAACACACGACAATACAGGATTGTATCATGCTTTAAAGGAAAGGGGAAATGTGCTTCCCCTTTTTATTTTTGATGCTGAGATTATTAATAGGCTTGATGATAAAAAAGACCGCAGGATCTCTTTCATCTACAAGTCGATAAAAAAAATCAGGGAAGATTTTGAGAAAACGGGATCAACATTGATGATCCGATATGGAAAGCCGCTGGAAATTTTCAGCGATCTGGTTACAAACCAAAAAATTGATGCTGTTTATGCAAACCACGACTACGAGCCCTATGCAACAGAAAGAGATCAAAAAGTTGGTGAATTGTTGGCATCGAAAGGTGTTGAATTCAAGACATTTAAAGATCAGGTGATTTTTGAAAAGGCGGAGGTTACAAAAGATGATGGAAAACCCTACACTGTTTTTACGCCCTTCAGTCGGAAATGGCGGGCAGCTCTTAAACCCGTAAGCCTGGAATCGGTTCCATCCGAAAGTTTGCTTGACAGGAGTTACAAAACAATCCCTGACAGTGAATTTGATTTAGAAGTTACCGGGTTTAAGTTTGTTGATGCCGAATTTCCCGATTCAAATCCTGATAAAGAGATCATAAAAAATTACGATAAAACCCGGGATATTCCATCTTTGAATGGCACAAGCCGCCTGGGAGTTCATTTGCGGTTTGGTACGATAAGCATCCGCAGATTGGCCAATTATGCGCTCAACAACAATGATGTATTTTTGAATGAACTGATCTGGCGTGAGTTTTATATGACGATGCTATGGCATTTTCCACATGTTGTTGATCAAGCCTTTAAACCTCAATACGACAACATTAAATGGATAAATGACGAAAAGCAATTTGATGCATGGTGTCAGGGAAAAACGGGATACCCAATCGTTGATGCCGGCATGCGTCAGTTAAACCAAACCGGCTATATGCACAACCGGGTGCGGATGATCACTGCAAGCTTTTTAACCAAGCACCTGCTCATCGACTGGCGTTGGGGAGAGGCTTACTTTGCTGAGAAATTGCTGGATTTTGAACTTTCATCCAACAATGGCGGATGGCAATGGGCAGCAGGTTCCGGTTGTGATGCAGCACCATATTTCAGGGTGTTCAACCCGGAGTTGCAAACCAAGAAGTTTGATCCGGATTTGAAATACATCAAAAAATGGGTTCCCGAATTTGAGGATAAAAACTATCCAAATCCTATTGTTGATCACAAGTTTGCTCGTGAAAGAGCCCTTGCCGCCTACAAAAAGGCATTACAGGCAGTAGCATAAAAATGACAATATTTGAGCCGGAGGTTGCTATTTTTGTTGATTATTTCGGTTCTGCGATTCGCCTTCCATAATTTGCATAAACTCCTCTTCGACATGCTCAAAAAGTCGAATAGATCCCTGAATGGAAAGGTGATCTTTATCGCTGAAATAAATGACTGAACCTTGCTGACTGATGCATGATCCATCTTCACAGAATGGGTCTGAAGGATCGATGAAATAATAGTTCTCCTTTCCCGAAAAGTACTCCTTCATAAACGCATTAATCTCCACCTGCGATTCATCCCGCTTAAAAGATGTTGTAGTCTCCGAAATAAAAGAAAAATACTTTGGTTTCATGAGTTTTTCAATGTAACTGATTTCCTCATACCTTACCGGAGACTCACCCATAATTACAATTTTCCGGTTTTCGCCAATCAGTGGCCTGAGTTTTTCTATTTTTTGACAAAGCAACGTATATGCATGAGGTTTGTCGGTTTTATCATATTCCAGTTGATTGCCCGCACTGTCAACCATTTCAATTGTTGAAAAAAGACGAAAGTGCCAATAATAACTGATCACCAAAACTGCATCCGGGTTCTCATTGATCGTATTTATTTTCTGCCTGAACAGGGAGTCTGAATCTATGGTACACTGTTGCCCTTTTGGAATAACTTCTGGCAGTAAAAAACATTTCAGGTATGAAACATAAGCATTCTTATGATTCTTTTTTACAAATACGGAGTCAACGCCGGCAGCAAAATGCCCTGTGTGACTATCTCCCATAAAAATCAGGTCGAAGGTATTTTTGGGATTATCTTCGCTCTTCAAAACCGCATCATACCAATATCCTGCACTTCCCCAGTTTTTAAGGTGAAAATCCACCGGGACTCCAATCTCCTCGATCAAAGCCAGATTTTTGTCGCTTAACCGCCAAAGCCAACCATCATTATTCCTAACATTATTCATTACAAAAAATGAACTCCCTATAAACAGGATCAGCATCGATCCCATCTTTGCATACTCAAGCCCTTTTGTTTTTAGCTTTCTAAACCGGAAAGGTGATTCATAATATTTGTAAACAATCATCGAGATTACAATCGACATTACAAACAATACTGTGCCACTTACAAGATCGAGTGGTTTGTTGGTGAGGTGTTTATAAAAAACAATCAATGGCCAGTGAAACAGGTAGATGGTATAACTGGCGTTTCCGATGTTGCGGATGGTTTTGTTGAAATAAAAACCGTGCAACATTTTTCCAGGCGGAACCAGTATTAAAATTGCCACGCCCAAACATGGTAAAATATTAAGCAGGCTCAGGTATTTCAGGCTTTCGTCAAAGCTCATTGCCGGCATCAGGATCAACAAAAACCCGATAATGATGGCCGTGATTCTGAAAAATCCATTTTTAAAATCAGCCATTGGAATAAAAACCAGGATGGCCCCGATTAAAAACTCATAAGTGCGAAATGGTAGGAGAAAAAATACCATCGAAAGCACATCAACCTGTTCCCCTTCACGGTGGGATAATAAGCTTAGCAGTTTATCCGAAACGCCATACCCGGTGATATAGAAAGTAAAAGCAAAACCGGCAACAAGCAGGGAAAGAGTTAAAACCCATGTTTTTATTTTTCCTGATAACTTTAAAAAAAGAAACAGGGTGAGTGGCCAGATGAAGTAATATTGTTCTTCAATTGAAAGCGACCAGGTGTGCAACATGGGCTTTAGCTTTGCAGCAGTATCGAAATACCCGGATTCGCCGAGGAAATAAAAATTTGACAAAGCCACAGAGCCCATAAAAATGGATTCGGTGAGTTGGATAAAATCGGAGGGTGAAAGCAGTAAAACGCCCAAAAAGAAAACCAATACGGAGGTGAGTAAAAATGAGGGAAGCAGGCGTTTTACCCGGCGATAGTAAAACCTTACAAAGTTGAATTTGCCGGTTGTTTTGAATTCGTGGGTGATGTTGCGTGTAATTAAAAAACCACTGATCACAAAAAACACATCCACACCAAGAAAACCTCCTTTGAAGAAGGTCAGGTCAACATGGAACAGCAATACAAGCAAAACTGCAACAGCCCGCAATGCATCAATATGATCGAGGTATTTTAGCTTCGGCATCAATTTATTCAGATGATTAACTTTGCTTTATCATCTTACGTTAAAAAAAACGAGCGCAAAATTAATTATTATTCTGTATCAGTTTGGGTGATTTTCTGGTGTCGTTTTTTGTCACTTTCCGGGAATCGCTAAACAATTTCCTGTTATTTTTATTATACAATCAAAACATATCATCATGAAAATTAAAGAAGGATCAAAAATTCCTGATTTTGAGCTGCCGGATCAGGATGGAAATTTGCTAAAAATTGGGGATTTCATCGGGAAATCAAACCTGGTAATCTATTTTTACCCAAAGGACGACACGCCCGGCTGCACTGCCGAGGCCTGCTCCTTCAGAGATCAGTTTACTGATTTCAGCGATGTGGGTGCCAAAGTAATCGGCATTAGCTCCGATTCAGTAAAAAAGCACAAGCAATTTGCCGAAAAACACAACCTGCCATTTACTTTATTGAGCGATGTTAACAAAAAAGTGCGCAAGGCTTTTGGTGTGCCGGGCGACATGCTTGGCCTTTTGCCTGGAAGGGTTACCTACATCGTTGACAAAGAAGGAAAAGTTCGTCATGTTTTTAACTCGCAGTTTAATGCCACCAAACATGTTGAGGAAGCCATCAGGATTTTGAAACAACTCGAAGGATAATCTCACGATATATTAAAACTTTTTCGACATTTGCATAAAACTATCATTCATGAAAATCGTCGTCATAGGAACAACCGGGTTTATTGGCAAAAAGCTGTTTGCTGCGCTTCATAAGGAGGAATATGATATTACGGTTGTTTCGCGTGACGCCGCATCAGCCAGGGAAAAACTCGGGGAGCATGCTGAGTTTTGCGAATGGGATGCCAAATCAGCAGATGACCTTGCCGGAATTTTAAAAGATGCATGGGCAGTTATCAACCTTGCCGGCGAAAGCCTGGCTTCAGGACGCTGGTCCCAAAAGCGCAAAGAAGAAATTTTGAAGAGCCGGACAAACTCAGTAAAAGCCGTGGTTGAGGCCATCAACAAAATGGATCAAAAGCCAAATCTGTTTATTCAGGCATCTGCAATTGGCTACTACGGTTCCGATTTTAAAAATGAAAAAGATGAAACATCTCCGTTGGGCAAAGGTTTCCTTGCTGAAGTAACCAAAGTATGGGAGGAAGCTTCACAAGGCCTTTCAAAAGATGTTCGGCTGGTATTGCTTCGCACCGGCATTGTTTTAGGCGCAGATGGTGGGGCACTTGCTGAGATGGCCAGGCCGTTCAGGTTTGGTGTGGGTGGCCATATCGGCTCAGGCAGGCAATGGCTTTCGTGGATTCATATAGATGACGAAATCAGAGCCATCCTGTTTTTCCTGGAAAATAAAGATATTCAGGGAATTTACAACCTTACAGCACCAGAGCCTGTTACCATGAAAACGTTTGCCCGGGAGCTGGGAAAAACCCTGCACAGGCCATCATGGATGCATGTGCCGGCATTTGGAATTAAGATTGCCATGGGGCAGATGGGTGAAGAAATGCTGCTGGGAAGCCAAAAGGTTTTGCCTAAACGGCTGGAAGATGAAAACTTCAACTTTCATTTTAGGGAAATCAGGCATGCTTTATCCAATATCTTTAATTCTTAACCGAAAGCGAAAAAATGGAAAATTACTGGTTTAAAGTTGATCTGTAATATTACTTTCTAACTATTTTTAAAATCCCTTTACAAACTTATTTGTTTAATTTATGTTTAATAAAATTAGACAATTAGTGATTAAAAAATCAAATGAAGTAAAATGATGTGGAGTTTAAGAAACCTGATGTTATTGGCTGTTTTGCTTTTGGCATCAATTGGCATACATGCCCAATCGGGGCGAATTGAGGGCAGGGTATTCGATTCGAAAAACAACGAACCGCTCCCTTTCACAAACATCATCATCTTTGGAACCAACATTGGAACCACTTCGGATTTGGATGGTAATTTCATTTTTACCGGCCTGGAACCTGGTTTCACCAAATTGGTAGCCACATCCGTTGGTTATGAAAAGTACATTTCCGAAGATTTTTTGGTAACCAATGCCAAGACAATTTTTGTTGAACTTCCTCTCAAGGAAACCAGCGTAAATCTTGAGGAAGTTGTTGTTCGGGCCTCACCGTTTGCCCGCGATCAGGAAAGCCCGGTTTCATTGCGGCGATTGAATATTTCTGAAATCGAACGCAATCCCGGGGCCAACCGCGACATTTCAAAAGTAATCCAGTCGCTGCCGGGAGTGGCATCAACACCCGCACAGCGAAATGACGTGATCGTGCGTGGCGGCGGGCCAAGTGAAAACTCATTCTTCCTTGAAGGGGTGGAAATACCAACTATTAATCACTTTTCAACGCAGGGAGCATCAGGTGGTCCGGTTGGAATCATCAATGTGGATTTTATCAGGGAAGTGAATTTCTATTCCGGGGCATTTCCTGCAAAACGCGGGAACGCACTCAGCTCGGTGATCGATTTCAGAATGGTTGAACCAAATAAAGATAAATGGTCTTACAGGGCAACGATAGGTGCCACCGACCTGGGCTTTACTGCCAACGGGCCTGTATCCGAAAATTCAGGATTGATATTTTCGGTGCGCCGGTCGTATCTGCAATTTTTGTTTGATGTGCTTGGTTTGCCTTTTCTGCCCACCTACAACGACGTGCAGTTTAAATACAAGTGGAATATTAACAAAAAGAATCAGCTTACCTTCATCGGGCTTGGAGCCCTTGATAATAATGTTTTAAACACGGGAATTGAAAACCCGGATGCCGAACAGCAATTCATCCTTGGGACGTTACCCGAAAATAACCAGTGGAGTTATACAGTGGGCGCGGTTTACAAACACTTTTCCAGAAATGGATTTCACCAGGTGGTGCTCAGCCGCAATGCATTAGACAACCAAGCTATCAAATATCGTGATAATATTGAAGAAGAATCACGCAAATCCTTTGACTATAACTCAACCGAAACCGAAAACAAGCTTCGCTACGAATTTACCGGAAGCAAAAACGGGTGGAATTATGAATATGGCGCAGGTTTGCAGCTGGCAAACTTCACCGATAATACATTTCAGAAACAATTCATCGAAGATGTGGTGATCGAGTTTAACCGCAATGCGGATCTTGATCTTTGGAGCTGGAGTGCTTTTGGTCAGGTAAGCCGGCCGGTTTTAAATGAGCGGCTCACGCTTTCGCTGGGCGCACGCATGGATGCCAATGATTATTCAGCCACCATGTCGAATATGATCGACCAGTTTTCACCACGTTTTTCGCTGTCATATGCCCTTACCGAAAAATGGTTCCTCAATGCCAACACCGGAAGATATTATCAGCGGCCTGCATATACCACACTTGGCTTCACCGATAACAATAGCACTTTTGTTAACAAAGAAAACGGGCTTAAATACATTGAGGTGAATCATGTGGTAGCAGGTATTGAGCATCGTCCGGATGAGCAGTCGAAAATCTCCGTGGAGGGTTTTTATAAGTTTTATGATGACTATCCTTTTTCGGTACTCGATTCGGTGAGTATTGCCAGCAAAGGCGGAGATTTTGGCGTGTTTGGCAATGAAGAAGTGGTTTCTACTGATAAAGGCCGGGCTTATGGTTTTGAGATTTTTGCCCGTGACACCGACTTTTTCGGATTCAACACAATTTTGTCCTACACTTTTGTAAGGAGTAAATTTGAGAATAAGAACGGTGAGTATATTCCGGCGGCCTGGGACAATAAGCACCTGCTTAACCTCACCCTGTTGCGCAAGCTCAAGAAAAACTGGAATGTGGGTGGTAAATGGCGGTTTGTGGGCGGAACACCATACACACCTTACGATGAGAATAAATCCAGCCTGGTGCAGGCCTGGGATGTACAGGGCGGGCCTTACCTGAATTTTAACGAATTCAACACACTGCGGTTGTCACCATTTCACCAGTTGGATGTGCGTGTTGACAAGCAGTACTTTTTCGATAAATGGTCGCTGATGGTTTATGTGGATATTCAAAACCTGTATAATTTTCAATCGGAGAGCCCTCCTATCTATATCAGAGAATTAGACGCAGAAGGCATTCCGATCATCGTTAATAAGGAAGCTCCACCATCGGAGCAGCGTTATCAGCTTGAGGAATTGCAAACCACATCCGGTACCGTTTTGCCAACCATTGGCATTATGGTGGAATTTTAATTTATAGCTTATTTTTACACGCAAACAAAAATGGAAATCATGAATCGCATAACATTATTTTTTGTTGTCCTGATGCTGATCATGTTCGGCCTCAATCCCGCTTTTTCGCAAACAGCAGAAAAGAAAATCATCAGAACCAATGTTGATGGGCAAGGACCTAAAATTGTACTTATAGTTACAATAGGTGAAGAGCATAACCACCCGATGATGGCTGCATGGCTGGAAGATATGGAAGGAAATTTTTTACAAACCATATACGTAAACGAGTCGGTGGCAAAAGGTTATTTTAAATATGCCGTAAAGAACGGTGGTCGATGGGAACCCGGTGAGGCTGTCAGGCCTGCATCGCTCCCGGTTTGGGCACACAGTCGGGGTGTTGATTCCGGTGATGGCCATTTCATGCCAACCCAGGAAAAACCCGTTCCGGATGCATATACATCAGCCACTCCGGAGGCAGATTTTGCTGTTTACAGCAGATCGGACGAAACACTAAAGGGAAAATACAAAGTTTTTTTTGAGATCAACCAGTCGTGGGACTGGAATGATTTCTGGACCAATAGTAAATATCCTGACGATCCTGAATATAAAACCTCTTCGCAGCCATCGGTGGTTTATTCTACCGAAATAGATTTTGATAAACCTCGGGAAAACTATATTTTGAAACCCATTGGACACGGGCACTATGCAGGTAAGAATGGTACAATTAATCCGGACCTTTCAACCATTACCACCGCTTTGCAAATTGTTGAAGAGGTTGCGGTAGCCATTGAATAATTGCTTTAGAATAACAAAAAACCTCCCGTGCTTTGAGACGGGAGGTTAAATTTCATATAACAATCTGAAAAGTTAATTCAATATGATTACAATGGTTTGAGATTTACATCCACTGTTACTTCAATTTCCTTTGCAATGTTATTGATTACCGCTTTTGGAATCTCGATATCGTAATCAGCAACTTTTACCATAAACTTTGACTTGCCATGTATGGCATCTCCTTTCACTTCAAAAGTTCCTGCTTCACTTATATCCCGGGTAACGCCATGAATGGTAAGCTTACCGGATATTGTTGCCTCGTATTTACCGGGTTCCGAAAAATCAATGTTGTCATGGTTTTCAACTTTTCCAACAAAAGTGGCATTTGGGTACTTATGTGATTCCAGATAATTTTCGTTAAAATGCTCCTGCATCAAAGCTTTCTCAAACTTAAATGATTTGATGAGCACTTTAAAAACAAAATCACCGGTTTCCGTATCCAGGGCTGTATTTACCTGGTTGTTGTGGGCTTCAATATCCTCAACAGATGTGGAAGAATAAAAGCTGATGTCTCCATTTTTTGTGATATACTTCTGGGCAAATACTGTTGTAGCCATCATCATCATCACCGTTACTGCAATCAATTTAATTTTCATTGTAATAATTTTTTAGTTGGTTAATTTGTGATTATTTTCATTAAGATTTGTTTATTGTACAAATGACCCGCTCTCGATGATCACGTCAGTGCCGTTGTAACCCGGACAAAAACCTTTAACGGTAACCTCATTGGAAATGGGGTGGTTTTTAAGTTTTTCACTGTGGCCGGGCAACATGTTTACGCGTATCCCTTCAGTGCCAAACATTCCTTCATCGAATGCAAACACACCAATAACTAGCGAGTCTGTTTCTTCTAACTTTGACATTTTGCCAGTAATTTGCACCACGCTGCCGGCATATTTTACCTCGGCTGATTCGCGGTTTTGCCTGAACTCATTAAACAGTGTTTCTGCTTTCAGGTTATAGTCGGCGTCAGCTTTTTCATAATCCGTGTGCGCCTTGTTGTAAACGAATTCATACCCTGCCCAGGCTCCAATTGCTCCGAGGATGGCAAGTGCGATCAAAATTTTTATCCAGGTTTTCATATGTTTATTGTTATTTAAAATTTTT
>CAYNDN010000050.1:0-1225 GCA_964395075.1 uncultured Lentimicrobiaceae bacterium
AAACTTTCCGGGTTGAAACGGATTGCCCTTTCTGCACCCGCAACAGGTAAACTCCCTGCCTGAAATTGAAGGTGGTTTTGAAGTTTTCCACCCCCGAGCGTTCCCTGAACATCAACTGGCCGGTGATGCTGAAAAGTTCAACCAGGGCATCTTTGGCATCCCCAATTTCTATTTGATTTCCTGCTATTTTGATGGTAAATCCATCGGAAACAAAATCACCGATGCCTGTATTGGAAAATTTTAGGATAAAGCGGTCTTCCGGGTCTCCACTTTCGGAAGCAAAAAGATAATTCCCACTTGTATCAAAATTATGAACCATTCCTGTTTTTAAATCCTCCAACAAAATTTGCTCCCCGGTAGAGTTTTCAAGTAATTGAATTTCAAAATTTGAGGATGCATTTTTAATAAAGTGAAACGGTATTTCCAGGTTTTCATCCGGGCTTTTCAAAGCATTAACCGAAAGGTTTTCCCCGTTTGATACTGAATAAAACTGCGGCGCGTATCCTGCCAAAAAACGGGAATCCAAATCAGGATCGAAACCTTCGGTAGCTTGCGGATGAAAAAGGATGGTGCTTTCCTGGGCTGTATTTTGTTCCAAATCCTTCACCAGCAATTTGATTTTTTCGGTATCGGAATTTTTATACCAACCCTGATCATCGTGGGTGCGGGAGGCTGCGGGAATGGTAAGCGAGCCTGTACTTTCAGTAACCTGTACCATAAATCCATTCATGGCCGGGATGATGCCGTTGGCCGGGATGTCGGTATAAGAAGCGTTGCTTTCATTCCAGATTTTGGCCGTTCCGGCGATGTTGGTCATATTCCAGTTTCCATCATTCCATTTAATGGCCGAGGCAAAGGGATTTCCCAGCAGGTGCCAGCCGGAATAATCGCCACCGGATTTTGAAAGGTTGGCGAGTGATATCTCTTCAACATTAATAGCTTGCGCAAATATTTTGGTTTGATTGTTCTGGTAAGCTGCGAGATAACCCCGCCCGGTAACAAAGTCATCTTCAAAATTTGCATTCCAGATAAAGTTGCCGCCATCCTCCATTTTGGTATTGATCCAGGTTGCTGTGGTTTCATCCCATTTAAAAAAGTCCTGGTTGGCCAACGGCGGGTTGGTGACAAAGCCGGGCTGAATAGCCTGGCCGGAAACCGGCGAAGAGAGGAAATGCCAGCCGTGGACAGCGCTTGTCCAGGCGGAGATATAACGCTCTGCTGTAGC
>CAYNDN010000050.1:1235-15809 GCA_964395075.1 uncultured Lentimicrobiaceae bacterium
GTAGCACTGACTCCCGTGTTGTGATGAATGAGTGAGCCGGTTCCGGTGGAGTTGGAGCGAATGGTAAGGCTGCCCGAATTATCAATTACATCCGTGATGGTAAGCTTCGATTGGGGAGCAATTTCCAAACTTGCGCCCGATTGTAAGGTCAGGCGCTTTGCAGTAATTTCTTCGGAAGCATCAATTACCGGCATATTGGCCACCTGCGGGATGATCACTTCGCTAAATTCGTCGGGCGACAGGTCGGTTTTCCAGTTTTCTTTCGTCTGCCAGCTTGTACCATTTTCCCCGGTCCATTCGTAGCGGTCATCAAAAAAATCTCGGAGGTTTTCGGTTACATTTTCTTCAAGCGGCTGAAATCCTGTCCAGTTGTAGTAAAGCCCGAATGAAGACCCCTGATAGGAAAAATAAAACCTGCCCACATTCATGCCTGTTGAATTTCCGCCATTAAGCAGGTTTCTCATATCGCGCATGTATTGCATAGCCCCTAGGTTGTTGCTGTAAACTTCCCACGCAATGCCAAACTCGCCAACATTAGCGGGTACGTTGTTGGCATCGGCAAAGTTGAGAATGTCGCCGAGCAGCATATCTTCGAGGTAGGTGTTATCAAAAGGTACGGCGCCGGGAGTTCCCTGCGAAACAACCTGCCCACTGCCGTTGACATAAATGGGATCATCCGGGTCGTATTTTCCCCATTCATCGCCGCTGTTGCCGTAAGCTGTCGAGTATTGCGTAGCATAACCCCAGGTGTAGTAAAAATGAGAATCATAAAGTACATTATCGTCATCGATCAGGCGCATGGTGTAGCCTGAAATAAATGGCACTTCCACGCAGATCAGATGGTTAACATCATAATTCCTTATTTCGTTGATGATCTGCTCGGCATAGGTGTACCATTCTTCGCTGTTATTTGGGCGGGGTTCATTTATAAGGTCGTATCCAGCAATTGCCGGCTCGTGTTTGTAGCGATCAGCAATGGCGCCCCAAAGATTGATGAGCCTGTCCTGGTTTGAAGTATTGGGTGCTGCACCCGACCCATCCCAGAAAGCACTGAAACCGGGAGTTTTGTCACTCTGATAACCTCCGGGCGGGGCATGCATATCGAGGAGCACATACAGCCCGGCTTCCTTTGCCAGGTGAATCGCCCTGTCTAACCAGTGCCAACCGTCGTCTTTATAAACACCGGGGTTCGCATCATCTTCAAACATTACATAATTCATATGCAGCCTTATGGCATTAAATCCCAGGTTGGCAATGTTTTGAAAGTCCTTTTCAGAAATGGATTTTACATCCCAGATGTCTTCTGCATCATCATTAGAATCCACCGGCACAGTCACATTTATTCCATCCAAAACAATGGTTTCATTGGAAGCCCCAACCACCAGGTTTGTTCCACTTGCCCTGATAAAGTCCGTTGTTGTTGATGAAGTGGGAGGGGTATAATTTTCAGGTTCACCCACAAAAAAGTCATCGGCATAAAAATCAAAAGTAGTCCCGCTTGATGATACAACATACAGTTCCAGGTTTGCAAGCACTCCTGTGTAATCAAGGGTATGATGCCCCACCAGCTTAGTCCAGGTTCCGGGTTGACAGTATTCATCTTCGATGGTAATATAGCTTGTTCCTTTGCTGCCATCAGTTTGTTTAATGTTGAGATAAAGGGATTTTCCGGTGGATTCGTTATGTTTTACCCAAACCGAAAATGTGTAGCGTTCGCCATTTGTAAGTTGCCCTCCTGACACCAGTGGAAGCATGTCGAAAGTCGGGCCATGATAAAATTGCTTTCTGTTTGCCGACAAAAAGCTATAATCTCCGGTATGTTTTTCTAATGAAGATTGCTGAATTGCCGGCCCTGAAGCAAAACAATAACACGGGCTTACACCGGGCTCAGCCCCGGGATTTATCAACAGGTTTTCAGGCTCAGCATTGCTGTTTTCTACAATAAAATGAGCTAAAAGCCGCGAGTATGCTGCCTGATAAATGATCTGGTTTTCCGTGATTTCCCAGGAATCCTCTTCCGGAGTGTTCCATGACAAATATGATTTTTGGGCCGGCTGATTTTCAGGAGGTTCAAGGTTTTGTCCGGCAAGGCTGTAATTTTCGTTAGGCCCACCAACGAGAAAACCAGGAGCAGGCCCGTAAAGCGAAGTATTCACATTATCAAAATCTGTCCCATCGGCAAACCATAAGTGATAAAACTCCGGAACGGAATTTCCGGCACCATAAGGCCCCATATTGGTAAGATAATTCTGTGCAAGGGGGTTCACACCGTGGATGTAATGAATATATCCGGTGGCACCGTTTTCATGAATCGTATTGTTTGTGGCATCAATCCCGTATTGGATCATCGAGATAAAGGAAGTGCCACCATTTGCTTTGTATTGATTCGACCCCCAGTCGTGAACATCCAAAAATGCCCGGTAGGCATCCACCTCATTGTTCAGGGCATACAACGGTGCGAAATCAGACCACTGGCTATTCATGGCATCAAGATATTCCGTGTTGATGTCATCAACAACAGATGCTGTGGCCAGGGCAGAATTCTGGTAATACAACAAACCATCATTAACCCACGGATCATCAAAATTGTAGGAAATAGCACCCCAGGTAAAAAGGTGGCAATATTGATAGTTGTTATCAAAATAAGTGCGGTAATCTGTATCATCCGTGAGTACCAACAGGTATGCGGCATCCGCAACCATGGTTGCGTATTGTGTATATTCAGAATTTTCGGCAGCAGCATTTTGAAATCCCGCATTATTATAAGACGAAGGAATTTGCGATGGATTTGCCATCAGCCAGTCCCAGGCGGCAATGGCGGCTGTTTCTAATGTTTGTCCATAAGTTTGCAGTGTTGAGCTGGGATAATTTTGGAAAACAATGGCAGCATGGGCAAAAACCCCGCAGGCAGAAATGGTTGCCGAAGCAGTGGCCGGGGCATATCGCCTAACGGTACCTTCAGCGGAAGGCGGGCTTTCGGCATCATCCCAGTTAATGGCTGATACTTTGTGTAACACCGACCCATTGCTCTCCTGCATTTTAAGCATCCAGTCGAGCTCATATTTTATCTCATCCAAAATATCTTCGATGCCATTTCCTGATTCGGGAATATTAAAATCTTCAAACCAAATGCCCGGGTAAAACTCGTAGGCAAATAACAGGTCGTGAACAGTGGGTGCGGCATAGTTGATGTATTTGTTGTAATCCCCGGCATCATGCCATCCTCCCGACAAATCCTTTGACGTGGATAAAATTGGATTTGTTACCAGCCTGCAATCCAGGTCCTGTTGGCTGCCGTGATGGCAAATGCCGTCAGACCACTGAGTCTCGCAATGAGGGGTTGATTTGGCTATCCCGCACCGTTGATAATAAAATGTGCGCATGGATTCACGCAGTGCATCCTTATATACCAAATCATTAATGCTGAAAGACTCCGAAAAAATGTTATTGTCAGGGTCATAAATAAAATATTCGCCGTAAGCGGTCAGGCTGCTGAAATCGAACCACCAGACTTTGTCGCCCGACTGGCCATGCTCAGCCCCGCTGTTCCACGCCGTTGCTGCACCACTAAAAACTGTTGTGCTGTCGATTACTTTCCTAACCTCGATAACTGCTCCAGGTGTGTAGCTGTCGGTAGCATTATAACCGGTTTGAGGGTTGCTCAATACCGCGACTTTTTCGGCATACGGAAGATAGCCAAACTGGTCAATCTTGATAAATGGAATGCCTGATGATTGTGCCTGAGAAACTACATATATGAACTGAAAAATTATCAGTACGAATACCCAAATTAGTAATTTGATTTTAATCATATTTTAAAAAAGATGTTATGCACTATTAATTAATTCTTGATTATATGAACTTTAAATGCCTGACAATTATCTGAATTATTCACACGAACCAGGTAAATACCCGTTGGTTGTGCAATTGAAATTATGTGTACCCGGGCATCACTGAGTTGGTGAAATTGAAGTAACTGACCCGCCGGATTAAATACCTGCACCAACACAGGTTTATCAGTTGCGTTAACGTACAGATCATTGTTATTCATCCACGCAAGCATTTCCTGGTGTAGTAGATTTTCAAATCCCGTACTTCCAAACTTCAACTTAAATCGGTAAGCATCATCACCATTTCCGGCTTCAAAAAGATATGCTTCACCTACTGTGAGGTCATATTCCAATTCCAGCTTTTGGTCTATCAGGATGACATTCAGATTTTCAGTGTTTTCTATAATTTTTATTTCATACTGCTCCGCACTGTTTTTTAAAAAAACCATCTGAATTTCAGATTGTAATCCGTTTATGGGCAATGCATTTGTCGAGAGTTTTTCATCTCCTGCCACCGAATAAAACTGCGGCGCATAACCGGCCAAAAAACGGGAATCCAAATCCAGGTCGAAACCTTCGGTGGCCTCCGGGTGGAACAAGATGGTGCTTTCCTGAGCGGTGTTCTCATCCAAATCTTTTACCAAAAGTTTGATGGTTGGATAACCGGAATTTTTATACCAGCTTTGATCATCGTGGGTTCTTGACGCAGCCGGGATGGTAAGCGAACCTGTACTTTCATTAACCTGCACCATAAAACCGTTCATGGCCGGGATGATGCCGTTGGCCGGGATGTCGGTATAAGAAGCGTTGCTTTCATTCCAGATTTTGGCCGTTCCGGCGATGTTGGTCATATTCCAGTTTCCATCATTCCATTTTATGGCTGAGGCAAAAGGATTTCCCAGCAAATGCCAGCCGGAATAATCCCCCCCAGTGTGGGTAAGCCCTGTGAGGGCAACATCTTCCACATTTAAAACCTGTTCAAACGCTTTGGTCTGATCGCTGTCGTAAGCAGCAAGGTATCCCCGGCCAACCACAAAATCATCCTCAAAACTGCTGTTCCAGATCAGGTTGCCGCCATCATCCATCTTGGTGTTGATCCATGTTGCGGAGGCTTCATCCCATTTAAAAAAGTCCTGGCTGGCTGTAGGTGGATTTGGAACAAACTCCGGTTGGATGGCTTGCCCGGAAACCGGTGAAGAAAGAAAATGCCAGCCGTGGATAGCGCTTGTCCAGGCCGAGATGTGGCGCTCGACTGTGGCACTGACACCCGTGTTGTGATGAATGAGTGAGCCGGTTCCATCCACGGCTGAATGTATTTTGAGCGCTGAAGAACCGGAATTGTTGGTAAGTATTCCTGCAACCAATAAATATCCTGTGGGTGAAATTTCCAGGGAGCCGGAATTTTCAATGGTCAGGTTGTTTACCCTGAAGTAGGTTGTCTCATCATTTTCAATAAACGGATAGTGTAGGCAACCCGATTGAATCGTAATGTTTGATGACTCATCAGGAATAGTTGCATTGCTCCAGTTTGAGGTCATGGTCCAATCAGAAGACGTTGAGCCTGTCCACGTCATGCTTGTTAGCGGCTGAAATTCAAATGCCCCGATATCCGGTGATGCATCACGCTGCAAGAAATTAAAATCATATCCCACATCCGGACTTGTTGCCACGCCATTATCTTTTGCTGAACTTGATGATGTAATATGAAAATTATCGGCTGCAGCCAGCACAAAGCCCGGGTCGGCAATAAAATTTCCACCGGGCAGGCTGAATCCCGGGTCTTCTCCACAAAGGTTCCCGGTTACTGTAAATCCTGATGGAATGGAGTTCCAGGCAAAATATTCCATATTCACATCATCGATAATATTGTTCAATACATCTACCCCCGGTGAACTACCTCCTGACAATCTAACCGCGTGATCAACATTGTGTATCGTATTGTGGGCAAACATTATACCAGAGGTATAATCTCCATCTATGCGGGTAGTGAAAAGGTTGGCGTTGTTCTCCGTATCACTGTGTATATTATAGATTAAATTGTTGAAAATATGGATATCAGATGTGGTTTGACCATTATTATCATAAGTTGAAATTTTAATGGCATAAGATTCGCAGTTTGAGCAACCGCCAAAATTAAGGTCGCGAAGGATGTTTCCGTAAATCAGGGTTCCGTTGCACCCCCATCTTGTTTGTATCACTCCGTTGTTTATTCCCGAAAGTGTGTTGCTTATCTCATTTCCGGCAATTACAGAATAGGTATTCTGGTCTTTGATCTCAATTTGATTTTCAACCTGCTTGCCCGAATTGGTTTCATAAATTGTATTGTTCAGGATATGGGTAAAATGTACATTGTTGTTTGCCGGTGTTCCACCATCGCCAATGTAAAAACTTTCGCCGCTTCCGCCGAAAACATAGTTGTTGTAAATGCTATTATTGATGAAATAATTATACGTGGATTCGTCTGGGGGTTCAGAATTTGCAAAAACACCAACGCCGCCGTTACTGTATGATTTGCCGTTCATAAAAGCATTAAAGTGGGAATTGCCGTTCAGTTTAAAGCCCGAGTAATATGAATCTGTAACGTCCAGACCGTCAAAAATCAGGTATGACCGGCCATCAACAAATAGCGGAGAATAATAATTTCTTTGTTCGCCATCAATAACCACATCTCCACCCCCGGTATTCTTATAGATTATAGGTTTGGCAATTTTACAACTCAGCAATGCTGGATTTCCTTCAGTGCCACTTTCGGTGGTCTGAAACGGATCGCCGTCCAATGTGATGGTATGGGCCTGATTATTTACCGCAATAACTTTAAAAACACCATTGTTGCCGTACATGCTCCTGGCAACATAGGCATAATCCACACCGGCAACAACCCGTGACAGATCAGTTGATGCCGGAAAAGTTACTGTTGAAGGTAAAGATACCGTGATTCCGGTAGCGAGTGGAACAACTTCCGTCCCTGAATGGCCGGGCAGGATATTTTCACCGGAAACGCCCCTTTCAGTCCCGTCGTAAACCGCCGGAGAAATATTGACTATACTTCCCGGAGGCAATTCGGAATTTGCAGCTTTGTAAATACTCTTCCATGGCAAAGCAGGATCAGTACCTTCGTTTGCATCAGATGCTGATGCATGCAGTTTGTTTACATAATAATTTATGGGGTTGAGATTATTGGTAAATTCATAGGCTCCGGGGTCAGGATAACCGTTGGTTCGCTCATGCAAAGCCTTATCGATTAAAGCGAAGGGCAGAACCGTGCCTTTATCAATAACCTTCAGACTTGTAGAAGTAAGCTGAAAGTTTTCGGATGAAACATCGGCAAAATTAGGATCACCAATAAATTCTGATGAAACCAGATAGGATGAACTCGAAGGATCTGAATTGAATAAATTGCTCTGGAAAGTAAACTTTCCCTCCTGCGAACCGGTGTTTGTCCACTCCATGATCAGCTCATCCCGGATACCGTTAAAAATATTATTCGCTATTGTAAAATCCACACTGGTTCCGTAGTTCTGGACAAGAATTCCCAAATCAATATTGTAAATGGTGTTGTGCACGAAATAGTTCCCGGAAGTATTTTCACCTTCGAGATTTGCAGCATGCACATAATCCTGGTTTGCGGTAGTGCGATAAATCAGGTTGTTAAAAACCACCACGTTTTCAGTTTCGGGATATACATTCAGGATATATTCGGTGTCGCCGGAAGAAGCTGTGCCGATGATATCTTTAAATACATTGTTATAAACCAGTGTATTATCGGCATCGTTCCGAACATCAAGAATTCCATTGCCCTCCGACATCAGGGTTAAATCCCTGATGGTATTTCCGGCAATCAGGTTTCCGGTGTTGTATTCCTTCACGTCGATGGCATTTTCCAGCTCATCGCTTTGTTGCAGCATGTAAATTTCATTCCCGATAATGTGGTTGTAATGGGTGTGATTGTTGTACTGGGGGTTATCTCCGGCACCAATGTAAATCCCCTCGTCAATCACATCATAGATTTCGTAATTCATGATGAAATTGTATGTTGCCGGTCGATCGGCATTACCGTTAAGAATGCAACCGGTGGCATCCGTTGTGGAATAGCTTTTGCCATTGGTGATTACATTAAAGTTGGAGCAGGAAAGGCCAATACCACCTTCGCTGGCGGTAACATCTAACCCGTCGATGATATTAAAATCAGCAGGATAAGCATCATAAGGGTCGATATAATCACCGATGTACAAAATGGTGTAGGCCGAAGGTACCGTGCTGCAATCCAGCACCACCCGCTCATTTTCCGGATCGTTGCTGTACTTTTTGTAAACCACCGGCCTCCCGATGGCTGCGCTCAGATAATTCAAATCGCCTGACACTCCCGTTTCATTACGGAAATCCGACCCTTTCACAATCACGAAATCGTTGGCATCATCCACTTCAGTAATTTTAAAATAGCCGTTGTTGGATTTCCAGCTTCTGAATACATAGGCATAGTATTCCTCCGGTTGGGCATCAAGATCGATCCCCGACAAATCAGTGCCTGATGGGAAAGTAATTTTGTTGGATTCCGAAACCATAACATCAGATGATATCCCAACGATTTGCGCTCCATTGCTTTCGATGGAAATATCCTCGGGATAGGTGCCCGGTTTGATGTAAACAATATCGCCGGGATTCAAAGATAAATTGGTGGCCTCACCGATGGATTTTTTGGCGGTGCCCCAACTTTGTCCGTTGCCGGAAGAACTCACAGCCGCATCAACGTAATACACCGAAAAAGCGGGTTCGTGCATACCGATGGCGGGATGGCCTGCATCACGTGAAGTGCCTGAATAATCGGTGGTAATTCCTGTTATGGGTGTGCCTGCATCTAAGCATTCCGACCACGAAGTAAGCTTGTAAGCTTCGAAGCTCCCGGTTATGGATGGGTTTGCAAAATGCGGCTGCCCCTGAAAACTTACAGATGAACCGTCAAAATACGGAATGCCGTCCACCCAGCAGTTGTACGAAAATGTCCAGGCGGTTCCATTATCCACAAAATTGGATTGTGATCCGTTTTCAACAATATTGTTTTTAAAAATACACCCTGAAGGCTGTGTGTTTCCCGCAGGCACTTCATCCAGCGAAATGGCATAATCAGTTACCCCCACAATGGTATTGTAAACCACGGTGATGTTGTGGTATGAATTTTCAGTATCTGAATTAGAATCGTCGTGCCAGTAGTTGATGCCCTTTCCTGTTCCGGCAATCAGGTTGTTGTAGATTTCGATATCCTGAACGGGCAAAGCACCGCCATCAAGATTTTCCTCGTTGGCCCAGCCGATTGCCGTAAAGGGCCTGTTAAAACGGTAATATGTAGGATCGGTAGCATACAGGTAATTTTCACGAATGGTTGTTGAAGTTGCTTTATCGATATAAATCCCAACACTAAAAACATCCCGGATGATGTTGTTCTCGATGATTACATCCGATGATTCGCGGCCCGGCCCCATGGCTTCACCCCAGCTATTATGCACGTAATTGTTTTTGATGGTGAGATGGGTTGAGGGGGCACCGGTTTGCCAATCCACGGCTCCATAAATCATCATGGGCCATCCGCCGGTGCCCATTACCCCGTTTTCGTTGATCATGCCGGCATTATACACTTCATTGTTTTCGATGGTAACATAATGCCCCCAGCCGCCAATTCCGCGAAGTTGCACATCGTGAACCGTGCAATTTCTGATGATCAGGTTCTCAACATTGTAATAGCTGATACCCCGCTTGTTTGAATTCCTAATGATCAGGCCATCAACAATATAATAGGTTATTACCGGAGATTGCCAGTTGGAGATTTGCAGCAACCCGTCTGAATACGGAATATCCAAGCCCGTCCCATCCAAAATTACTTCTTCATTATCGTAATTTTTCACAGTAATGGGATTGGCGGCAGTTCCATAATTGGCCACATTGTTTGGGTTGATTTTGTGTTGAATGCCTGTATAAACACCACCCCGCAAATAAATAAAGTCGCCCGGACCGACAAAATCACAGGCCTTTTCGATGGTGGCATAAGGGTTTCCGATGCTTCCATCGCCGGAGGTGTTGCTGCCCGTGGTTGACACAAAAATGTCGGCAGCCATCAGATTAAAAGCAAAGAACACCTTTACAATTAATAAAAGAAGAGCGGTTTTGCGTGTTTTCATCGTAATTTGGATTTATCAGCATTAACCTCGCAAAACTACTATACAAATTTCATATATCAAAAGTTAAATTTGTTGATATTTGAATAGGTGAATTACCACAGCCTGCGCTGACCATTGGGGGAATGCACGAATGGGTTTGCCGCCACGAATGCATGAATTTTTTTGCCGCGAATGCACGCATGGATTTCTTTGCCACAAATGCACGAATGGATTTTATTATTTGTGCATTCGTGGTTTTTTTTTAATCCTGCATTCGTGGATTCTTCATAGTCATTCCCCAAATTCATCCCGAAGTCTCGGGAGGATTAATTTCTTTGGCTAACCAGGCAAGCTGTCAGACAGTTATCTTAGCTGCTCTAAAAACCCGATAATTAAAATGTTAGCTATATCAAAATTAATATCAACATCAAACTGTCTGACAGCTTCCAATTTCCAAATGATTGAAGACGTTTGGCGAAGCACCCGCTGAACGTCCAAACAATTGGGTTTCGAATAACCATTAACGAATACCTATTAACTTTCTAATTTCATGTGTGTTGCAAATATTGTTAGTCAGAATTCGTGGGGTATCTCTTTTGGTTCCTGGCGGGACTTACTTACTGCCCGCAAGGCTGGCAAAATACAACGGGAGGAATGTTATTCTTTGATCTTCGGTTTTTGCATAATGTGAATCCGAAAAAACAAAAGAATCTATCATGTTCAGGCCCTTTCATTGCTCGCGTTTAATGATGGGCAAATTAAAGTTTTTGGGGAATAAGAAAATTTATTTCAGGGCTGAAAACCCTGCCTGCGGCGAGGCGAGCTATCGTGACTCAGGGCGTGCATCCCATCGCCTTTTTTTCGGCAGGAAAGAATTGAATGAAGTTCATGGTGTTTTGCATTTAGGCACAGGGCTTTATTGTCGCCTGTGTTTTACGGTCCCTGAAGTATTCCAAAATTTCTTCCTTTGTCATTTTAGCTAACTTCTCGCTTAAATTATCTCTTTGTTGCCGCATAAATTTTACAGCGTCAAATGTTTTTTCAGTCGTCTTCATATTTTTCAAATTCTCTAGGTGAACGTATTTCTAATTGTTTGTAACCATTTTTTATGTTGATAGCGTTGTAACCCCTTATTTTCTGTATGTTTACAATGTGTTTGAAGTTCCAACTCACTAAAAAGTCTGCCCGGTTAATGGTCGCCAATGCAATGTGCAGGCAGTCGGCATAACTTGTTTGTCCAACCATTTTTTCTGTGATGTATTCAGTCGCTAAGTCAACTGCCTCGCTTGTTGTGTCTATAAATTCAGTGGATTCTGCTTTAAGACTTTTGACAAGGCCTGTTACTTTTTCAGGTGCGTTTTCAAGTTCGTCTTGTGTTGCTGTCGAATAGAGCAAAACGAATTCGCCGTTTTTAATTCTGTCAAAAAGAGGAATAGTGTGTTCAGCGAACTCTTCGTCAAAGTAGCCCCCAAAAACTGATGTGTCTAAATATAGTTTTTGTTTCACGGTATTTTTCGCATTTTCTGTTTTTACGCTTCAAATTTACGAATTTTTAATCGGTTAGTCAGTTTATTTTTTGCCTGCCGGTTTTTAAGCCTTATCCAACATTTGTAAACATCCATATAAACCTGCGATTCTCTATCCCCAATTCTTCCCGTCCAAATTGCTTACGGTTGTTATCAGCAGCCAAATTTCCAACTTTTTCATTCGCCTTTCGGGATATGTTCCGCTGCGCCGGGCGTCAAAAAGGCGTTGTTTGCCTCTGGCGTTGCAATCGTGGACGCATTGTAGTGGCTGTTTTTCAAGCCAGGCGTCGGCTCTAGCGTGTAGCTTGCCGAAAACCTGCCGTTTACATGGTCGGTAAAGAAATGGGAAATATATTCAGGCGCATGCATTATGGGCGTTTCTGTTGTTTTGTTTTTGCTAACCATGGTACGGCCTTGCTCGCCAGAGGTTTCTTTTTTTAGTCATTTTCTTCGTAGTAGTAGGAATAATCAATTCCTTTCATAAACATCTCACGGTCGTTTATTTTATTGGTTAAAGCGCTTTTCAAAAGCATTTTCAGAACACCGCTGTTTGTTGGGCTTTGTTTCATTGCGTTCATATAATCGCTTTTTGTTATTTTACTCCAGTCCACACATTTTTTCAGGCGTTTTTTTAATATCAAATCCAGCCATACTCGGGCGCTTCTGCCATTGCCTTCCATAAATGGGTGAGCAATATTCATTTCTACATATTTTTCAACGATTTCGTCAAAGTTTGTTTCAGGCATTGCCTCTATTTGCTTCAATGTTTCGCCCAGGAAGTGCGATACAGCAAAATGAAAACCGCCTTTTGAAATGTTTTTTTGCCTGATTTGTCCTGCAAAATCGTACAATCCGCCAAATAAATAGGCGTGAATTTGTTGCAAACCTTTGGCAGTACCCACTTCGATGCTGTTGATAAAGGAGCTATCAAACAAGGCATAGGCTTTTGTTTTGCTTTTTCCGTCAATGCTTTCATCACTGTAGGTAAACCATTCTATAAACCGGTTTGCCTTTTTACCCGGAAACTCTTTGCCCAATAAAATTATACCGTTGTAATCGAGCATATCTGCTAAACGCCTCTTGCCATCAGGAGCAAGAAATTTCAACTGGGTAGTAGCACTAACCACTTGACTGTTTTCTTTCTTTAATTTGGCTTTAAGGTATTTCCAATAGTTACGTGTTTTGGTGTAGTCGTTTTGGTCGGTAAGCACAGCTACAATATCCAAAACCGAAAACCACCATTTGGCGTTTTCTTCGTCCCACAGGGCACGCACCTCACGGTCGTCAAAAAAACGTATGGGAATTTTTTCCTTACTCATTCTTCTTCTTTAATAGTTGTTCGTCGTTTGCTCTTTGGTTATTCTGCGCTTTAACGTAATTATGAGTTATCCACATAAACCTGCCGTTAGCTTGGTCGGGAAAGAAATGGGAAATATCTTCTGTTGCTTGCATTACGGGCGTTTAATGATGGACAAATTTAACTTTTTTGGGGAATAGGCCATCAGTTGCCACACTCGAAAAATCAATTTTTCCAATTGGTAAAATTCGTGGTGAGCTATTTATTAAATCTTTAAGGCACCTCCTGCCCAGCACTCGCCGTCCATATCCTGAACCACTGGTCGCGGGATAATTCTAAATCCAGTGCGCCGGCTGCTCCACGGATTCTGTCCGGGTTTCCGGTGCCCAAAACAGGAATGATGTGGGCGGGATGCTTTAGCAACCAGGCCAGCGCCAACTGATCGATGGCAGCACCGCCAATCTCTTCTCCGATTTTTTGAAGCTCCACCCTGAGGCGTTGTTCCTGTTCGCCATCTCCCGTAAACAGGCTGCCTCCGCCAAGCGGCGACCAGGCCATGGGGCTGATCCGCAGTTGTTGGCATTGATCCAGCGTGCCGTCATGCAGGGCATCCATTTTCATCACCGAAACTTCCACCTGGTTGGTCACCAGCGGAAAATCCAACCGCGATTGCAGCAGTTCAAACTGGAAAGGGGTAAAGTTAGAAACGCCAAAATGCCTCACCTTGCCTGACTTTCGGAGATGGAGAAAGGCTCCGGCCACTTCATCAGCGTTCATCAGCGGGTCGGGACGGTGGATCAGTAACACGTCAAGGTAATCGGTGCTGAGGTTTTTCAGCGATGCTTCGGCTGATTGGATGATATAATCGCGGGAGGTGTCGTAGGCATGAAAGGTGTTTTGGGGCCGGTTTTCCGAAACCAGCTTTATGCCGCACTTGGTTACGATTTCCATTTTGGCGTGCAGGCCCGGTTGCTCTTTCAGCACTTTCCCGAACAATTCCTCAACAGTGTACAAGCCGTATATATCTGCGTGGTCGAAGGTGGTGACGCCGAGGTCCAGCGCCGTTTCAATAAAGCCGGTCAGATCAGCAGTATTCATATTCCAGTCGTTGAGCCGCCACATGCCCAGCGCGATTCTGGAAAATTCCGGACCTTCGGGGGAGATGGAGATTTTTTTCATGGTTTGTCAGTAGATTATGTTTTTACTATCTGGTTTTAACGTAGGTTTCGGGGGTCATGCAACTTATTTGGCTTTGCCGGTAATCTTTAATATTCCGGGTCAGGATTACCTGAATGCCGCTTTTTCGGGTCGCAGCAAAATATTGTAAACCATCCTCAAAATCATTAAATCCGGAATGAAGCGCATCACTCACCACTTTTTTATCCATTTGCAAAATATCAGTGATCATTAATAATTCCTTTAACTTTTCAACCACTTTTTTATGGCCTGCTGTTTTTCGCAAGAGATAGTACACATTGCTAAAAATGACTGGAGTCAGAAATCCTTTGATCTGACCGGTTTCGCATAATGCAAACACCTCGGCTGCATAATCCGAAAAAGGTTTTCTGTCAAACAAGAAATCCAGAACCACATCGGTATCGATCAATATTTTTTCCATGTTACAAATATTTTTCACCAAGTTCTTCAGACAGTACTTTTTTATAATTGATGTTTTCAGGCGCTTTAAAAGAACCCTTCAATGACCTGGTGATTGGAGGCCTGGCAACTGCGTCACCCATGGTTTGCTTATCAAGTTTTTTTAAATAGTTTGA
>CAYNDN010000051.1:0-11603 GCA_964395075.1 uncultured Lentimicrobiaceae bacterium
TTGTAAAACCCGACAGGGTCAAGGAATTCTTCCGGCAGATTCTCATCGAGATCCAAAGCCTGGGAGTTGATTCTCTGGGTATTACCGTAATCATCTCCATTTTTGTGGGTGCAGTTGTGGCCATCCAGACTGCCTACAACATAGATACGCCGCTTATCCCCATGACAATGGTTGGATTTACTGTGAGGCAAAGTATTATCCTGGAGTTTTCGCCAACCATGCTTAGCCTTGTTTTGGCCGGAAAAGTAGGTTCGCGTATTGCCTCCGAGCTTGGAACCATGCGTGTAACCGAGCAAATTGATGCACTCGAAATCATGGGCATCAACCCGGCCAATTACCTGATCCAGCCCAAGGTTTTTGCCTCTATCATCATCAATCCGGTACTGATCATCTTCAGTATTGCTTTTGCTATTATTGGTGGCTGGCTGGCCTGTGTCACTACAGGAATTGTAACTTCAAACGATTATATTGTGGGGTTGCAAAGTTGGTTCGACCCCTATACCATCACCTACGCCCTCATAAAAACAGCGGTGTTTGCATTTATCATTGCTTCGGTTTCGGGCTATCAGGGTTATTTTACCAAGGGTGGTGCTTTGGAAGTGGGCTCTGCAAGTACACGCGCGGTGGTGTTTAGTAGTATCCTCATCATTACCTCAAATCTTATCCTAACACAATTGTTGCTGGCATGATAGAAGTTAAAAATATCAGGAAAAGCTTTGAAGATAACGAAGTGCTGAAAGGCATTTCGGTAAAGTTTGAAAAGGGAGTTGCCAACCTGGTAATCGGGCAGAGTGGTTCGGGTAAAACAGTGATGCTCAAATGCCTTGTTGGTCTTCACCAGATTGATCAGGGGCAGATACTTTTTGATGAGCGGGTATTTTCAGAGATGTCGTTCAGAAAGAAAAAGCATATTCGCAAAGAGATCGGGATGTTGTTTCAGGGTGGGGCATTGTTCGATTACATGAATGTAGAGGAAAATGTTGGGTTTCCCATTAAAATGTTCAGTAACATGACTGCAAAGGAGCGCCTTGGCCGGGTAAATTTTTGCCTTGAACGGGTGAACCTGGGAAAAGTGAATAAGCTGATGCCATCGGAGCTGAGCGGTGGCATGATGAAACGGGTGGCCATTGCACGCGCCATTGCCCTCAACCCCAAATACCTGTTTTGCGATGAACCAAACTCAGGCCTCGATCCGCAAACCGCTAATGTAATCGATAACCTGATCAGCGAAATCACCCGTGAATATGACATCACAACCGTGATTAACACCCATGACATGAACTCGGTAATGGAGATTGGCGATAGTATTTCATTCCTTTACAAAGGTGAACTTTGGTGGGAGGGTGACAAAAGCCAGATTTTTAATACCGGAAACAAAGAAGTGGACGATTTTGTGTTTGCATCAGAACTATTTAAAAAATTGAAATAAAATGAACTATCTCGACCTGATAATTGGAATTCCCATTGTGTTGGCAGCCATATCCGGCTTTCGCAATGGATTGATCAAAGAAGTTGCCTCGCTTGTTGCCCTGGCACTGGGGTTGTATTTTGCCATCTATTTTTCGGATGTGGTGGCCAAATGGCTGGTTGAATACATCGACATCGGTGAAAACTGGTTGTTCATCGTGGCATTTATCATCACATTTGTGGGTGTAGTAATACTGGTTTCGTTTATAGGAAAGTTGTTGAGCAAAGTTGCCGCAGCCGCTGCGCTGGGTTTTGTGAACCGGTTCTTCGGGTTGATTTTTGGCGTGCTGAAGGGTGTGGTGATTATGAGTGCTTTGATGTTGCTTTTCAATATGATCGACAGCAAACAAAAAATCCTTAAAAGTGATGTGAAACAAAATTCAATGCTCTGGCAGCCTGTGGAAGGAGTGGTGCCATATATTTTGGATAAGTTTGAAACCATGGACCTCGATGATCCTTCGTGGGACGATTTCAAAAAGAATATCCGCGATGCAAAGGATGATGTGGTGAATGTGTGATGGATATTATTAATCGGTAGAATGGCTAAGAAAAGGATTTAAGATTGGCGTGTTGAGAATGAAAACCTTTAATCATCAATCGTTAATCGCTAATCTGATATCATAGCATCTCAAAATGTGAGAAGCCTGTCAGTCAAAAAATATTTAGACGCTTGAATGTCCTTGGGACGATTCAAGGTCTTCCAACTTTCTTCCATAGCCCCGAGGGGATCCCTGTTTTTTTCCAATACCGTACATCCATCTGTTTTTTCCCAATTACTTGGTGGTTTTGCGGGAGGTTTCAAACATTCCGTTGATCAGTTCGTCGGCATCCAAAAAGTTCAGTCTTGACTGTGCCTAAGCTGTAATTATCTTTCCAGGCTTTGTCTGTTCTTACCATAAAAAGCTGTACAATGAAAAAAGGCACAGCCTTTTGGAATAGTGTGGACGAGGCAAAACCTCGCCCAAACCAGGGAACTAAACCAAAAATAATAGATCCATTACATCCGCTCAGGCACATCCGCCCCAAGCAGTTTCATTCCGCTTTTTAAAACCTTACCGGTAAAATCAGCCAACCCCAGCCGGAAGGTTGCAGTCCGGTTATCCGTATCCCGCAGAAATGGCACCGACTGATACAAATGGTTAAAATCTTTTGCCAGTTCATAACAGTAATTTGCGATTAACGCCGGGCTATAATTTGCAGCCGCTTCCTGAATAATGTTGGGGAATTCATATAGTAACTTCAGTATGGAGCGCTCCTCCGGGTGAAGTTTCTCAGGCATTGCATCTGCTTCCAAAACAATTCCTTTTTCTTCTGCTTTGCGGAATAGCGACCTGATCCTGGCATGGGTATATAGAATAAACGGACCGGTATTCCCGTTGAAATCGATGGATTCTTCCGGGTTGAAAAGCATGGTTTTTTTAGGATCAACTTTCAGCATAAAATATTTCAAAGCTCCCAGGCTCAGCATATTAAAAAGTTCGCTTTTCTCCTCCCCGGAAAATTCATCTGTTTTGCCCAGTTCCTCAGTGGTTTTGCGTGCGGTTTCAAACATTTCGTCCATCAGGTTATCGGCGTCCACAACCGTTCCTTCACGGGATTTCATCCGTCCATGCGGTAGTTCCACCATCCCATAGGAAAGGTGCATGATGCCATCGGCCCATTCGCGCCCCAGTTTTTTCAGTATTTTTTGGAGTACTTCAAAATGATAGTTCTGCTCGTTGCCCACCACATAAATGAGTTTTTCGGGATCGTAATCATCCTTGCGCAACTGCGCGGTTCCCAGGTCCTGGGTCATGTAAACCGAAGTGCCATCGGCGCGCAGCAATAATTTCTCGTCCAGGCCCACATCCGTAAGATCGCACCATACAGAGCCATTTTCTTTTTTATGGAAAGCACCCTTTTCCAGACCCTCATGCACAATTTCGCGACCCAGCAGGTAGGTATCCGATTCAAAATAAACTTTGTCGAATTCCACACCCAGGCGGTGATATGTTTTTTCGAAACCCTCGTAAACCCATCCATTCATCATCTCCCAAAGCTTTCTGATCTCCGTGTTGTGCTCCTCCCATTGCCTGAGCATCTCCTGGGCTTCCATCAGCAGAGAAGCTTGTTTTTCGGCCAGTTCTTCGTCCATGCCGTTTTCTACCAACTCCTTTATTTCGGCTTTATAGTGCATATCAAACAGCACATAGTATTTCCCCACCAGGTGGTCGCCTTTCATACCCGATGATTCAGGGGTTTCGCCATTGCCCCACTTTTTCCAGGCAAGCATGGATTTGCATATATGGATGCCACGGTCGTTTACCAGGTTCACCATAAACACCTTTTTGCCGGCAGCCTTCAGGATTTTCGAAACTGAATATCCAAGCAGGTTGTTGCGGATATGCCCAAGGTGGAGCGGTTTGTTGGTGTTTGGCGATGAATATTCGATGACCACAGGTTTTGCATTTTCAGCTTTGGCCATGCCAAATTCGGAATTGGCTTTTTCGCGGCTGTAAAAGTCAAGCCAGTAGGCATTTTCGATTTCCAGATTTAAAAATCCTTTAATCACATTGAAGCCGGTTACTTCCTGCATATTTTCCTCAAAATATTTTCCCAGTTCGTTGGCAGTTTCCACCGGATTTTTTTTCGAAATCTTTAAAAAAGGAAACACCACAATGGTGTAATCGCCTTCAAAATCTTTGCGGGTTTTTTGCACCGAAACCAGCTTTTCCGCAACTTCTTGTCCGTAAAGTGATTTTATCGCCTCAATGGCTTTTGATGTGAGTACCTGTTCAATCATTATTTTCTTTTTGAATGGTCGGGGCAAAAATAGATTTTTTTTATGGCCCCGGAGTTTTCCTTTTGTTTCATTGATTCGCGTTATCATTGCAAAAAACAATAGATATTTCGACCAAACCGGATTCGGATGAAGAATTGCGGAAGTTTTTGATTAAGTTTGTTGCTCAGGACTAAATTATTAATTGAAAGGCATTGTTGATTCGCTGGGAATATGTTGTATATGAATGAGATAATCGGAATTTTAGAATCTTTTGTTGAACCAACGGTTGTGTTGGTTATTCTGCTAATCCTGCTCGGTTTGAATGCCTGGGTTTTTAACAGAATCAAAACTGTGTCATCAGGGAAGGTTGTTTTCCGTCGTACGATAGCCACACTGCTGGTTCTGGCCGGAACCTTATCATTCATCCTCACACTGCCCATCGAGCAAAGTATGAAAGGGCAAATACTCAGTTTTCTGGGGATTATCCTCAGTGCGGGGATTGCGTTAAGTTCTACTACCCTACTGGGAAATCTGATTGCCGGAATCATGAATAATTCTATGAAACGTTTTCGGAATGGAGACCTGATTAAAATCGGTGAGTTCCAGGGTAGGGTAACCAACAAGAGTTTGTTTCACACCGAAATACAGCTTGAGGATAGCAATTTTATGACCATTCCCAATCTGTATATTGCTTCCAATCCGGTGAGACTTACCCGCAAGACCAACACCGTGATTTCCACTTCTGTTTCGCTGGGTTACGATGTCCCCAGGTCAAAGATCGAGACTGCGCTTAAAAAGGCAGCCATAGCGACCGGCCTTACTGAACCTTATGTTTATATCACAAGCCTGGGAGATTTTTCGGTTGTGTATAAAATTCATGGTTTTCTTTCTGACAGCAGTAAATTTTTTAGTACCGGCTCGCTGCTGAATGCAAAGGTGATGGATGTGCTGCATGAAAAAAATATCGAAATCGTTTCGCCAACTTTTATGAACCAGCGAAGGGTGGATAATCATGTTTTTGTACCCAAAATATCTGTTAAAACCGATGATCAAAAGAAAACCACTGCACCGGAAGACCTGATTTTTGATGAGGCCATAAAATCCGAAAAAATCGAAAAGAAAAAGGATTCGTTGAAAAAAATTGACAATAAGCGGGAGGATATGCGGGCGAAGATCAAGGAACTGAAGGGGAAAGAAGAAATAGAAGAGGCCAAATTAAAACTTTCCGGATTGGATGAAATCAGGGATAAGATTATGAAAAATATTGAAGATCAGTCAGAGAAATAATCTATCGAACTTAAACAGAAAAATTGAAGAACAGATTCTTGGAACCTGGCTAAGGTTAGGGCCTCAGGGGATTTTTACCATAGAATTTAAAGAGGGTGGCCTGGTTGAAACCGATATGGGCAATGATGGTGACATAGATGTATTTGAGGTGTTTGGCGATACAATTTCTTTTAAAGATATCAAAGGCGAAACCTGTCCGGATGCAGGAAAATATAGGGTTTTATTACGGAATGAATATGTGGCTTTTGATATACTGGAAGATGATTGCGGAGGCAGGATTAAAATTACCAATGATTACTGGACGCGCCCGGATTACCATGAAAAATGCGCTGAGTTCTGGGCAAAGCATTGATTATCGTTGATTGATAAATGGTGAAGCGGTTAACAATTGGGAGGAGATTAATTGCGCGGCTATCAGCGGAAAATTATAAAATGCCATGGGTACGTAGAATTTCGGCTAATTCCGCGTTTTTCTTTGCATAATCTTTCAAAACCAATATAAGCGATTTACTATTTTCTTCGGCTTCCCGGGCCTTGACAAGTGCCGGCTTTAGTGCCGTTCGTCTGTCCCAGATCATATAACCAAGCATGAAAATCATAAGGGAGGCTAAAAAACCAATCAACCAAAACAAATAGTCGATTCTGGAATTTACCATCTCAAATTTAACATCCATTTTAGTTTCTAAGGCGTCCATGCGTGCTTCGAGCGTTTCTATTTTTGCTTCAACACGTATTACCCTGTCCCGGTCTTCGAGCGTGTATGGAACTTCGGTTTGGGCTTGAGCTACTGAATAGAAACCGATTAACAATATGATGAAGAGAAATAACCGCATTGATAAAGTTTTTACAAAAGTAATAAAATTCAATTTTGATTGAAATATTTTACATTTCACAAAAACTTTAGGTTTTGATCATTTCTGGTTAACCTGGCCAGATAATCATAATGCGGCCCTTCAAAAACCATTTCGCAATGAAATCCATGATTTGAGGCTTTTTCCTGTAAAAGATCAAAATCGATAAACAGCCAGCTGAACCAGGGACCGGTTTCGCTTTTATAAGCAAACCGGTATTCCACCTCACCATAATAATTGCTGTTCAGATTTATGTTTACCGATCCATCTTCTTCTTCGAACATAAAAAGTATGTCGGAAGAATCAAGCAGTACCTGGCCTCCGGGATTTAGCAGGATTTGGCATTGTTCGAAAAATTCACTCAATTTATCCAGTGTTCCGCACATGCCAATGCCGTTCATCAGGAAAAGCAGAGTATCAAATTTTTGTCCGGCAAACCGAAAAAAGTCAGCCTGCTGCACCTTGTTTACACCACGTTTTTTCATCACTTTAACAGCTCCATGTGATATGTCTATCGATGTTACCTCCTGGTTTCTTTTTTGCAATTCCAGGCTGTGGCATCCTGTGGCAGCTCCCACGTCCAGTATTTTTCCATTACAAAGTTTTATGGCCTCCTGCTCAATTTCCGGCATTTCGTTCCATTGCCTGAAGAAATGTTTCACAGGAATGATGTCGGTATCTGTAAGGTCAGAATAAACCAGCAGGTTTTCTTCCTTGTTTCCCAACTCATAATCAATCAGTGCTTTACCAAATCTGTCGGGATTTTTAGCTTCGGTATGGCAACCTGTTAATGCATTCACAACATATTGAATTTTTGTACTTTCGCCGCCAAAAGTAGATCAAAAATCTTTCTAAAAGTATCGTTATGGTAACCAGAGAATTAATCAATCCGAAAAGTATTGTTGTGGTTGGCGGATCAAATGATATCACCAAGCCGGGCGGAAAAATTTTAAAAAATCTCATCGACACCAATTATCATGGTAAGCTTTATGTAACCAATCCAAAAGAAACACTGGTACAGGGCATTAAGAGCTATCCGGATCCTGGAAGGTTGCCATTTATCGATTTGGCGATAATCGCCATTGCAGCTAAATATGTTCCTTTTGTGGTTGAAATGCTGGCGGAAGAGAAAAACACAAAAGCTTTTATCATTTTATCTGCAGGTTTCAGTGAGGAAAGTGAGGAGGGCAGGTTGTTGGAAGCAGAAATAGTAAGTACCGTTAATCGTGTTGGAGGGTGCCTGATCGGGCCAAACTGTATTGGCGTTCTTACACCCAATCATGCCAGTGTTTTTACGGAACCCATCCCAAAACTCGACCCCAAAGGCATTGATTTTATCTCGGGCTCCGGGGCTACTGCTGTTTTCATTATGGAGTCGGCCATCCCGAAAGGATTGACTTTTAACAGCGTTTTTTCTGTTGGAAACAGCGCTCAGATGGGTGTGGAGGAAGTTTTGCAATACATGGATGAGACTTATGAGCCGGGAATCAGTTCGCCGGTTAAGTTGCTTTATATCGAAACCATTTCAAAACCACAAAAATTATTGAAGCACGCAGCCTCTCTCATTCGGAAAGGTTGCCGCATTGCCGCAGTGAAGGCCGGGTCGTCAGAGGCGGGAAGCCGCGCGGCATCTTCGCACACAGGTGCTTTGGCCAGCTCAGATGTTGCCGTGGATGCGCTGTTTAAAAAGGCAGGCATAGTGCGTTGCCATGGCCGCGAAGACCTCACTGCTGTGGCTTCGGTGTTTATGCATCCCAAACTTAAGGGTAAAAATATCGCTATTATCACCCATGCCGGCGGGCCTGCTGTTATGCTCACCGATGCGTTGTCGAATGGTGGTTTGAAAGTGCCGCACCTTCAGGGGGAAGCTGCTGATGAATTGCTTACCAAACTTTATCCCGGCTCTTCGGTGGCCAATCCCATTGATTTTCTGGCAACAGGAACAGCCGAACAACTGGGCGACATCATTGAAGCGGTTGACAATGATTTTGATGAAATTGACGGCATGGTGGTGATTTTCGGAACACCGGGTTTGATAAAAGTTTATGATGCTTACCGTGTGCTGGATGAAAAAATGAAAACCTGCAAAAAACCAATCTATCCGGTGCTGCCATCCATCCTAACGGCAAAGGACGAGGTGGAGGAATTCCTTTCGAAGGACAGGGTAAATTTCCCCGATGAGGCTATTTTGGGTGATGCATTGTGCAGGGTTTTTAAAACCAGCCCACCTTCACCGGAGGACAAAAACCTGCCAGCAATTGATGATCAAAAAATCAGGACAATCATTGAATCGTCAGAAACCGGATATATCACACCTGAACAGGTAACCGGATTGCTGGACGCCACAGGTATTTCACGGGCAGGCGAAGCAACGGTATCCAAAGTGAGCGATGCCAAGGCAGCCGCAGTAAAGTTGGGATTTCCGGTGGTGATGAAGGTGGTAGGTCCTGTGCATAAATCGGATGTTGGCGGTGTGGTGCTTAATGTGAAAAACCCGAACCAGGTAGAAGCTGAATTTGAGCGGATGATGCAAATCGAAGATACAAACGCCATTCTTATTCAGCCCATGCTTTCCGGGACGGAACTTTTTGCCGGCGCCAAGTATGAACCTAAATTCGGACATATGGTACTTTGCGGGATGGGCGGTATTTTTATTGAAGTGCTTAAAGATATCAGCGTTCATCTGGCTCCGGTAACAAGCAACGAAGCCATGGAAATGATTCAAAGCCTGAAAAGCTATAAAATTATTGAAGGCATGCGCGGCCAGGCCGGCATAAATCAGAAAAAATTTGGGGATGCCATTGTTCGGCTCTCAGCATTGCTGCAGGTTGCACCTGAAATTCAGGAGTTGGATTTGAATCCTTTGTTGGGCAATGAAAATGATGTGGTGGCTGTGGATGCGAGAATAAGGGTTGAGAAATAAAAACTTCATCTATTTAGATAAACTCTGTTTTATGATTAAAAGTGAAACAGGGTTTTTTATGGCCTGGCCTATGCAGTCTTTTTCACCTCAATATGCCTTTCAGCTAATTTTCGTTGAATTTTGGCAATAGCCTGGCAGGTGTTGCAATCCAGATTGCGGTGTTCATATTTCTCACAATCCTGCATATTCTCGGTGGTATCCATGATCTCTTCGGCAAAAATGGATTTTTCGATCGGGCGGGCTGAGTTGGAAATGCTTTTCTTTTGAGAGATGATGATTGACTGGTGTTTTTTGAATAGCGGGCATTTGATGTTGTTATTTAACAGGTCTTGCTTCATGATCTTCAAATTTTAGTTTATAACCAGTACCGTATCTCAAGGCGGCAAATCTAAATTAGGGAGCAGGGCGAAGCAAGTTGTAAAATCAATTTATCATTTAATTAACATTTAAAATTTAATTAACTTGTTGATTCGTAGTGATTAAGGTTTCTTTTTGTGAATGGAATTTATAAACCGGTTATGTACCTAAAATCACAAAAAAGCATAAAAAATCCTGTTTCAGCTATGCCAAGACAGGATTTTCCGAAGAAAGACAACAATTATTTAACATGCATATTTTCTATCACAACGGATGAAGCACCACCTCCGCCATTGCATAATCCGGCCACGCCATACTTTCTGTTATGCTTATTTAAAACATTTACAAGTGTAACCAGGATTCTTGCACCGGTTGCCCCCAGTGGATGGCCGAGCGATACACCGCTACCCCAGATGTTTACATTTTCGGGTGTCAATCCAAGATCCTGCATCACGGCAAGCGAAACAACGGCGAAAGCTTCGTTGACTTCGAAATAATCGATATCCTCAATTTTGAGCCCTGCCTTATCAATGGCTTTCGGGATGGCTGCCGAAGGTGCTGTTGTAAACCACTCCGGGGCTTTGGCTGCATCGCCGTAACCCAAAATTTTTGCAATTGGCTTTAAACCTAACGCTTCTGCTTTTTCTTTGCTCATAAGCACAAGTGCTGCTGCTCCATCGTTGATGGTAGAGGCGTTGGCTGCGGTTACTGTACCCTCTTTATTGAACACAGGGCGCAGTGATGGAATTTTCTCGAACTTTACATTTTTGTATTCTTCGTCCTGGTTCACCACCACGGTTCCTTTGCGGGTTTTGATCTCCACAGGTATAATTTCATCTTTAAACAAACCGGCTTCGGTAGCTTTGGCTGCGCGCTTGTACGATTCTATGGCCAGAGCATCTTGTTGCTCCCGACTGATGTTGCGCTCTTTGGCAGTATTGTCGGCGGCATTGCCCATGTGGTAATCGTGGTAAACATCCCAAAGGCCGTCCTTGATCATGCCGTCCACCAACTTGCCATGGCCCAGTTTCATGCCTTTGCGCACATTTTCGATGTAGTGTGGCACATTCGACATACTCTCCATACCTCCGGCAACAACCACGTTATTATCTCCAAGCATGATGGACTGAGCACCCAGCATCACCGATTTCAATCCTGAAGAACAAACTTTGTTAATGGTGGTACAGGGTACTGAGTTTGGCAATCCGGCAAACAATGCAGCCTGCCTTGCCGGGGCCTGCCCCAGGTTAGCCGATAATACATTGCCCATAAAAACTTCGCCAACTTCACCGGCATCCACACCGGCTTTTTTTAAGGCACCCTTAATGGCTTCGGCGCCAAGCTGTGTGGCTGTTAATCCTGATAAGGCACCGCCAAAACTCCCAATTGGCGTGCGTACTGCTGAAATGATATATACTTCCTTCATTTGTTATTGATTATTAGTTATTGGGTTTTTGAGTTTTTCGCTAAAAAGTAAATTGGTTAATAAGTTATTGGTTAATAAGTTATTGGTTAATAAGTTATTGAGTTATTTATTAATTGGTTATTTATTATTGACCTGTCGCTTCGCTAGCCCCTTCGTTCAAGTCGCATTTTCATTATGATAAGAACTACTTCTCCTGAACATCATTTTTCCTGGTTTTCGTGTAAATGTAATTTATCTTAATTGGCTCATCGGGCTTAGTCTTTTCCTTTTTTATGGTTTGCTTCCTCTGCAATGGTTTATTCCAATATGCATCCGGATCATCCTCAGGTGTGTCATCTTCTTCCTCAAAATCCCAACTGTATTTTTTCTTAACCGGGCCGCCCTCATTTCTGTAAAACACAGCAATCACAAGGCCGGCAATCAATCCCATCAGGTGCGATTCCCACGAAATATTCTTTTTGGGGAAAAGATCGGGGAACAGCCCCCAAATTAAGCTGCCGTAAAGAAATGCTACGAGGAATGTAATGGCCA
>CAYNDN010000051.1:11613-15498 GCA_964395075.1 uncultured Lentimicrobiaceae bacterium
CAGCAACCTGCCGTCACGGCGAAAAATTCCACTAAAAAACAGGAAGGAAGCCAATCCGTAAATCACGCCACTTGCCCCAATATGATATGCTTCCCGTCCCCAAAACCAAACCCAGATTCCGGTAACCAGCCAGATCAGGGTGATCACTTTCCATGATATCTGTCGATACACATAAAACAGCAATGATCCAAGTACCCAAAACGGAATTGTATTGGCACTGAGGTGTGCGATGTCGCCATGAAGGAAGGGTGAGGTAATGATCCCTATTAACCCTTCGGCCTTCATGGGCATAACCCCGAAGTGGGAAAAGCGGGTGTCGAACAATAACTCCAGTGCTTTCACCATCCAGATCAATACGACAAAAATGGTGGGGAAAATGATGCTTTGAACGATTCTTGCACGGTCTGCTTTGCTCATTCTGAAACTAATTTTGGCTGCCGGATAACTTTTATATTTGAATTATTACGTCAATTGTGTATTCAAAAAAAGTGTTAACAGCTATATATCTAAAATATTTTAAATTGAGCATCGTTTGCACGATGAATAAATTCGCCTAAAAGTACATAAAATGTCTAAATTATTTCCTCCCGCACTTTCGAGAATACTATTTCTAACAGTAATAATCATTTTTGGTTTAAACAGCCATCAGGCCAAAGCCCAAAAGGAAGACCAACGCGAAACCATCCAAAAATTTGGTACCGCACTGCAAATCATCAATTTTGCCTATGTTGACAGCGTTGATTCACCCGAACTGGTTGAAGACGCCATCATTGCCATGCTCAAGGACCTTGACCCGCATTCGGCCTACATTTCCAAAGATGATATCGACCGGGTGAATGAGCCTTTGCAGGGAAGTTTTGAAGGTATTGGTGTGACTTTCCAGATATTTAACGACACCATCCTGGTGGTGTCGCCTGTGCCTGGAGGGCCCTCCGATAAACTTGGCATTATTGCCGGAGATAAAATTGTGAAAATCGAAGGTGAAGAATCCACCGGAGAGAAAATCGATAACCAGTATGTGATGGACAGGCTGCGTGGCGAAAAGGGAACCGTAGTTAATGTTTCCATAAAAAGAGCCGGGAAAGAAAAATTGATTGATTTTGACATTGTCCGTGACGAGATACCATTAAACAGCATAGACGCCAGCTATATGGCTGCTCCTGATGTAGGATACATCAAGCTTACGCGTTTTTCCAGAACTTCGATGGACGAATTCCAGGAATCTGTTGAAAAACTCCGGGAAGAAGGCATGAAAGATTTGATACTTGACCTGCGGAATAATTCCGGTGGTTATTTAAATATTGCTGTTGAACTGAGCGATGAATTCCTCACAGATGGTAAACTGATTGTGTACACCGAAGGCATGCGTACCCCACGAGAAGAATTCTTCGCTACTTCAAAAGGCAATTTCGATGAAGGCCGCGTGATTGTTTTGATTAACGAAGCCTCTGCTTCAGCCAGTGAAATTGTTTCAGGTGCCGTGCAGGATTGGGACCGTGGCCTGGTTGTTGGCCGTCGTTCTTTTGGTAAAGGGTTGGTGCAACGCCCCTTCAGGCTTCCTGATGGATCGGTGATCAGGCTTACAACTGCACGCTATCACACCCCAACCGGACGTTGCATCCAGAAACCTTACGATGATGGTGTGGATGAATATTACAAAGACTTTAAGAAACGGCTCGATGCCGGAGAGCTCGTAAGTGCCGACAGCATCGATTTTCCGGATTCGCTCAGGTATTTTACCCCCAATGGCCGGCTTGTTTATGGCGGTGGTGGCGTGATGCCCGATGTGTTTATCCCCATCGATTCAACAAGGTTTTCCGATTATTACACCGACCTGGTTAGAAAGGGTGTTTTCAACGAATTCACCATGGGATACCTTGATAAGCATCGCGAAGAGCTGCTGAATGAATATGATGCATTTGAAAATTTTAAAGCTGATTTTGTGGTGGATGACAGGATGTATGAAGATTTCCTGGAAACTGCCGAAAAAACGGAGGTTACGCGCAGTGATGAGGATAAATATTATTATCCCGACGAAAATATAAAGACCCAGATCAAGGCATTGATGGCACGCAACCTGTGGGATGTAAATGCCTACTTTCAGGTTATCAATAAACTTGACGACGAGTTAAAACAAGCCGTTGAGCTGCTTGAAGATGGCTCGATGTTTTCTGAATTAAAACTCGATTAAAAAACTTAAATAGAATAACACTGCCCTGATCAGCAAGATTGCTGGTCCGGGCTTTTTTGTTGAAATTCTAAAGTTAATTGTTGTTTATTTTTGGTTAATCGGAACATTTACTAATCTCGGATTCTGACTAACAACATTAAAAATTGAAATACTACAGGAATATATGAAAAGTAAAGATGCGGTGTATCGCGTCTTTACTAAAGTCCAAAGCAAAAGTCAATCAATGTTAGTCAAAGAAATTAATACTCCCGAAACTTCGGGATGAATTTGAGGAATAAAGATTAATGAATAACTCAGTAAATAGATTCTCCATCGTGCCGGGAATCGACAAAATCCACCAAGGCCAAATTATCTATCTTTGGCCAAATTTTTTTTTGAAATATTAGAACGATGAAATTACTTGAAAACAAGAAAGCTCTTATCACCGGGGCGGCACGTGGCATCGGAAAAGCCATTGCCATCGCTTTTGCACAAAATGGTGCAGATGTAGCATTTACCGACCTAAAAATTGATGAAGGTGCTGAGGCACTGGTTAAGGAACTTGAAGGTTATGGTGTGAAAGCCAAAGGCTATGCTTCGGACGCCAGCTCACTGAAAGCTTGCGAAAGCACAGTTGCTGAAGTGATGAAGGATTTCGGAAATATCGACATCCTGGTTAACAATGCCGGAATCACCCGCGATAATCTGTTGATGCGCATGGGCGAAGACGATTGGGACCTGGTAATGAAGGTGAACCTGAAATCTGTTTTTAACATGACCAGGGCCATCCAGCGTAGTTTGCTCAAGCAGCGCAGCGGATCCATCATCAATATGGGCTCTGTTGTTGGGCTGTCTGGTAATGCAGGCCAGAGCAACTATTCTGCTTCCAAGGCAGGCATGTACGGCTTCACCAAATCCATGGCCAAAGAAATCGGATCGCGCGGAATCCGTGTAAACGCCATTGCACCCGGATTTATCGAAACTGAAATGACAGGCCAGCTTACAGAAGAACAAAGGGCTGAATGGTCCAAAATCATTCCGCTCAAGCGGTCAGGTAAACCAAAAGATGTGGCTGATATTTGCCTGTTCCTGGGTTCTGATTTGTCATCCTATGTTACCGGACAGGTAATCAGCGTGGATGGTGGTATGCACATGTAATTTTTATTTCCCGATTTTTTACAGAGGAGGTTGATTTTGAGTTTGATCACTGAATATCCTGCATGGTTTATCCTGTTTTGCTTTGCTCTGGCATTGCTGATTACGGGTATCCTTTATTTTAAAAACCGGAGGGAAGAATTCCCACAGGTGGCTGTTATCTGGCTCTCAGTTTTGAGGTTCCTGGCAGTTTTTATCATTTCATTTTTGCTACTTTCCCCCCTGTTGAAAAACGAATTCAGGAAGAATGAAAAACCCATGCTTATTTTTGCGCAGGATAATTCCGGGTCAATCCTGATTGGAGATGATTCAACCTATTACAGGCAGGAATATTCCAAAACTTTTAATGATGTTGTAAATGATCTTGGCGATGATTACGACATCCGGAGATACACTTTTGGCGATGGTGTTTCTGAAGGATTTGATTTCCGGTTTGACCAAAGACAAACAGACATTTCAACGCTTTTTGAGGAACTGACCATCAGGCACTCAAACAGAAATGTAGGCGCTTTGGTGCTTGCCAGCGATGGTGTATATAACCGTGGGTTAAACCCGCTCTA
>CAYNDN010000052.1:0-3980 GCA_964395075.1 uncultured Lentimicrobiaceae bacterium
CAAAGCCCATTACTTCTTCTCCGAGTTCATTGGTGTAAACGCCCATATCAACTATTGGGAAGTCGATGTAATCTGCTCCTGCACATACAGGTTCGATTACCGGACAGTCGGCTACAGGATTTGGATTAACCATAAAGCTTAATGAAGCTTCAGCATCATCACAAGGATCCTGAGCATAAGCGATTACAGAAATGGTAACTTCACCAACATAGTCTGTATTCAGTACAAAGTCCGTTCCGAGGAATTCTCCGGCTTCAGCAGGCTCAATGAACCAGGCAACATCAATTTCGTTTTCGTAAGTTACACCTTCAAAATTGATTGTCAACTCTGTGCCTTCACAAACGTCATCCTGCCCTTCTGGGAAGTTGTTAATTACAGCATCTTCACAAGGAACCTCACCTACAGTTATTTCAAATGTACAGGAGGCTTCACAACCATTCTCATCAGTATAAGTATATGTAATAACATAAAGGCCTTCTTCATCAACTTCAAATTCACCATCAACAACACCTACTCCACTGTATTCACCACCTTCGGGTGTTGCACCTGAGAGCATCACTGGTAACTCATCCAGGGTATAAGACATATTATCCGGGCAAGTTACCGCTGGGGGTGCATTTACAACAACCATGAATTCACACATATCGGTACAGCCAAACTCATTTTCTACGGTAAGGTAGAACATATAGTTGCCGGCATCAACCGGATCAAAGCCCATTACTTCTTCTCCGAGTTCATTGGTGTAAACGCCCATATCAACTATTGGGAAGTCGATGTAATCTGCTCCTGCACATACAGGTTCGATTACCGGACAGTCGGCTACAGGATTTGGATTAACAACAACCATGAATTCACACATATCGGTACAGCCAAACTCATTTTCTACGGTAAGGTAGAACATATAGTTGCCGGCATCAACCGGATCAAAGCCCATTACTTCTTCTCCGAGTTCATTGGTGTAAACGCCCATATCAACTATCGGGAAGTCGATGTAATCTGCTCCTGCGCATACAGGTTCGATTACAGGACAGTCGGCTACAGGCAGCGGATTAATAGTTAAAATCATGCAATCTTCTACCGGATCACAACCTGGTTCGGGAGCAACAGAAATGCAGAGTTCAACAAACCCCTGAGCGATATCCAGTGCACTTGGGAGATAGGTTGGATTTAACGCTGTATCATCATCAAAAACACCTGTACCCGTGGTTGACCACTGAATTGCGGTGTAGTTTGCTGCTGTTGCGCCTAATAATTCAAAGTCTTCACCGGCACAAATTTCAGCATCTTCACCGGCAAAAGCTTCTGCAGGGTTCTGGCAACCGCCATCAGGTATTGCACAAATTTCGTTTGATAGGGCTGATTCGGTTTCGTCTTCCAGAATTTGAGAAACTGTGAAGCAATACTCTTGTCCACCTGTTAAACCATCTACAGTGTAGGTGGTGCCTTCCACACCTTCTACGGTAAGGGCACCATCAACATAGATGTTAAAGGTAGGGGTATAAGGCTCATCCGCGGTAAAAGCAATATTAGCAGCAGAAGTGAGGTTAGCACTGGGGAATACAGGTGTATCACCGGCAAGGAAAGTAACCTCAAAGCCTGTTGACTCTACATCTTCACTGGCATCCCAGCATTTGAGGGTATATTCGTTCCCAAAAACAAAGCCAGGGCCACTATTCAGTGTGTGCCAAGCATTTAAATCAAAGCCCTGTGCCGGACCTCCCGGAGGGACACCTGGAAGAACAATACTACCAACGAGCAGATCACCATCAAAAATGGCAACTTCATCATTAGCTTCCAGTGATGTACCATTGAGGTTTGCACCAAAAATGAAAATCTTCCAAATTACATCACTCGGGTCACCCTGAACTGCAGGCCAGTGAACACCATCCGTATCTTCTTCTGGGATTGGAGACCATTCAAGATCAACTGCTTCAACATCAGGAGTAGCAGATAGTAATTCAGGAGCGGGCTCCTCTTCGGTAAAAAATGTAATATTAGCAGCAGAAGTGAGGTTAGCACTGGGGAATACAGTTGTACCACCGGCAAGGAAAGTAACCTCAAAGCCTGTTGACTCTACATCTTCACTGGCATCCCAGCATTTGAGGGTATATTCGTTCCCAAAAACAAAGCCAGGGCCACTATTCAGTGTGTGCCAAGCATTTAAATCAAAGCCCTGTGCCGGACCTCCCGGAGGGACACCTGGAAGAACAATACTACCAACGAGCAGATCACCATCAAAAATGGCAACTTCATCATTAGCTTCCAGTGATGTACCATTGAGGTTTGCACCAAAAATGAAAATCTTCCAAATTACATCACTCGGGTCACCCTGAACTGCAGGCCAGTGAACTCCTCTTGCTGACTTTGCATTAGCAGGTGTAACCTGTGATGCAGGAGCAGCAGCCATACCATCGGTTGCAGGATAGATCAACTGATCATCACCTGTCATACTAACAAGGTATCCCTGACCAGGCTCTAAATCACCGATTCCATTGAACCATGTTCCAAAGAAAAACTCTAACTGTGAACCATTAGATGCTCTAACGAATTCAAGGTTATCCAATACACCGTCAAATGCAACCAGTGCATCCTGTGGCGTGTCTCCAATATAACCAACAAACTGGAAACCTGTTTCCAGGTCGATTGGAGTTTGCGGATCAACGGGGGCACCGCAAATTTCGAGTACATCGTTACCTGTCATACTTACCAGATAACCTTGTGTATTCACCCAGTCACCGATACCATTAAACCAGGCACCAAAGAAAAACTCGAGCTGTGAACCGGCTGAGTTTCTAACAAATTCAAGATTGTCAAGCACATCAGTCATAACAACCTCCATATCAGGATCCGGGGCTGCTACATAAGCAGAAACAAATTGGAATCCCGGGGCCAGATTGATGGTTTGCAAAGTGCATCCGGAAAATTCTAAAATTTCTTCAAGTGCACCATTAACCCAGTTAAATTCGGGTACAGAACCTACTTCTTCTTCGAGACCACTTGCATCACGATAAAATTTCCAGTTAATGGCTTCGCCATCACTGAATCCGTTTTTATCGCCTTCAAGGGTATCATTTCCAAACACCACAACAGCTACGTTGGCAGCACCATCCCATTCAACAGCACCACCACATTTCATAACGCCTTCATCATTGTAAAATGCTCCAATCCAGTCACCAGGCTGCAATGCATCAACACCGTTAAAAACAACGGTGGTTTTTACAGCATAAACTCCTGAGTGAGGGTTTTCAGTAAACTCCCAACCTGCAGGTAGTCCTGGAATTTGAGCATTGCCAATGAATGGCAGAAGCATAAAGAGTAATACCCATACTCTTGATTTGTAAACTTTTAATAACATGTAATCCTCCTTTTTTAAAGATTTGTATTAAGTTAAGGTTAAGAAAATTCCGACTTTTCGTAAACAAATATATAATTATTCTGCAAAAATGATATTCTTTTTTTAACTTTTTTTAAATAACACCATTGTGCCTGAGTTATCAATTTTCAGCCCACGAAGTAAATAAAAATTTGTTTGTGATTTATCTTAATTTATCTAAAACACCATTTGGTTTATTAAAAATTATTAACTATCATATAATAGCCTTATCTCTAAAGACTTATATTCAAACAAAATGAAATTATCAAATATAATCAAAGTTATCTGCACGATTTAAAAAACTTTATTAAACGTGATGTTACCAACTGTACAAAAATATAATATTTTGGTTACTAACAAAATGATTTCTCACTTTTACCTTATCCTGATCAAACATCTCACTTCAATTATTCCACCTGGCAAAAATTACAAAGCTTTTGACAAAAATATTTTTTCCGAGAACGATTGATCACCCTTTACAACTTGAATAACATAAATACCTGCCTTATGGTTTCTGAGGTCAATTTGCAGTCGGTTGAAATCATGCATAGATTTGCCTTCAAAATCAAATTCAAATATTGTTCTTGCCATATTATCATAGACGTAT
>CAYNDN010000052.1:3990-8975 GCA_964395075.1 uncultured Lentimicrobiaceae bacterium
CCCATTATTAGGATTCGGGAAAATCGCTATATATTTATGAGAATCAAACGATTGAACAGTTGTAACAGTATCGATAGTTAGTATCATTTGGTCTTCAGCAATTGCAACACAAGGATCGATTGGGTTTGCTGCAAGGAAAAGTGTGGCACCAGCATTGTTTTCATCCTCAGTACCCGGTAAATAGCTTGTTTCCAAATTTAAGGGGTCATCAAAAACACCATCCCCTGAAGAAGTCCAAAGCACTGTTGTATAATTGATTGCCTCACCCTGTGTAAGATAATCTTCCCCTAGGGGTATGGTAAAATCTTCACCTGCATCAACTTCTGCTCCTTCAACAATGTATAAAACCATGCTATCAATTGTTTGATTACTACATGGATACAGGGGCTGAACAGTGATTTGAATTTGAACCTGCAGGTTCAGTATATCCTCAGGTCCCGGATAGTAATTCGTGTTGAGGTTATTTGAGTCGCTAAACGTACCATCTCCATCGGTTGTCCATAGTATTTCATCATAACTTGTAGCAGTGCCGTTAATTTGCAGATTTCCTGTTTCGCATATAGTTACATCCGGCCCTGCTCCTGCTGTTGGTTCAGCAACAATAATTATCGTTAAAGCATCTGAAAAGATTCCCGTACATGGAGACATTGCCTCACAATTAAGTGTAATTTCCACTTCTCCGGAAGCCTTATCCTCTGCACCAGGATAGTAGGTTGTTTCAAGATTGGCTATATTTTCAAATGTACCATCTCCGCTTGTTTCCCATGAAAATACCTCGGCATGCTCAACAGCACCCGAGAGAGCAACACCATTAGTTTCACAAATAACCTGATCGTTACCTGCAAAAACATCCGGAAGATATACAAAGGAAACCTGCAACTGATCCTGGCTTGTTGCCTGACAGGGTACAAGTGATTGCGCTATTGCTGTAATTTCTGCCATTCCGGATAAAATATCTCCGATTCCCGGATAGTAAGTCGTTTCTATTTGGTTAGGATTTTCAAAGCTCCCATCGCCGGAAGTTTCCCATAATATTTCGATTGCGCTCAGCAAAGTTGCTCCCAGCGTAACTTGTTGATCTTCACAAACTGTCTGGTTTGTTCCGGCATCAACCTCAGGCAGACCTACAATTGTTAATTCCATCATATCAGAAACACTTTCTGTGCAAGGGGCAACAGGAAAAGCAGTGAAACCTAACTGAACACCACCATTATTTATATCCTGAGGACCTGGTGCATATTGAGGAGATATTAAATTGACATCATTAAAAGTACCATCTCCTTCGGTGCTCCAAATAAAAGCAGAGCTATTATCATAGGTGCCTGTAACCATAATTAGAGAGTCTTCACAAATAGTGATATCAGGACCTGCGTTTGCAGAAGGGCCCTGGAAAACCTCAACATACACTGTAATTTCCAAAGTTTCATCTCCATCCTGAACAGCGGCAGTATAATTTGTATTTTCAGTTGGCGTAACAACAGGATCAGGTAATGTTGAGCTAAAACCAACAGGATCGGAACTCCAGTTAAACGTATAGTTCCCTGACCCTCCTGAAGGCTCGACTAACAATTGTGTTTGATCACCAAAGCAAACCGAATCAGGATTAGCACCGGCGACAATGTAATAACCATTTGCCCATAAGGAATCCACACCGGATAAGCCATTTGAAACAAATGATGCACAAGTTACCGGAAGCCCATCATTACAGATTGCTTCGGCATCATATTCTTTGTTAACCTTCCATGAATAAAATTTGTAAGTAATAGATTCTCCAGATGAAAACCCATCCTTTTCTCCGGTAAAGGCATCATCACCAAAAGCAATAATGCCTGTATTTTGGTCTCCCAACCAATCGGTGGCACCACCACAAACCAAATTGCCGTCATCATCGGTATAAAACACACCAATGTAGTCGCCGGGATATAGGAGGTATCCATTAATATTAGGCTGGGCTGAAACGGGGATGGAAATGATGTGATTTGAGGGAGTTGCATTGTAATCCCATCCTGGTGGTAAACCCTGTGAGTAAACTGAATGACTGAATCCAAAGACAATCAGAACAGAGGTGAGGAAACGATAGATACTTTTCATTTTCAATCGGTTATTAAGTCAAAAATAGGTTTGTAAAATTACAACTTTGATAGGTTCAGTGCAACATTCTTTCCAATTATTTATAAAAAAAGGGGTTAATCTTTCGATCAACCCCTTTAAAGTCTATCAATTTAATGATTAATCTACAGTAATTCTTCTGGTGATGATGTTTCCATCTGTAGTTTCAATATTCAGTACATACATTCCTGTAACGAATGATGAAACATTAATCTGGAAGTCATAACCGTTAACATCGTTAGTATAAACAACCTGTCCAACATAGTTAATCATTGTAACACTCTTGATATTATAATCAGAAGCAATGTTAATTACGTCAGTTGCAGGATTTGGATATACGCTGATAGAGCTACCAGCAATTCCGTCTCCAATTGAAGTTGCAATCATTGTCATGTCAACAACTTTAGAAACGCCATAAACTGCGAACTGGTTGTTATAGTTTGGATATTCAGCATCATAGGTGAATGATACATCAAATGTTTCGCCTGTTGAAGCACGATACAGTTTGAAACTCATATCTTCACCGGCTTCGTAGCCCTCTACTTCCTCAGTAACAGGATCGTCGCCCATAGCAAGTAACCTGAACATTTCGTCACGGTTATTCAGTTCGGCAACCCCAACGCATTCGTTGTACTGATTGAAAGCACCAAATACGTCACCAACCTGAACTTCACCCATTACTTCCTCGTCGAATAGGATGAAATGTGGTTGAGATGTATTAACTACTTCGTTCCATGGGCCGGTGTTATCTGTAGCTTCAACAGCTACAACATCACCTGGAGAAGCAACAATACTACCGTCAATATCTATGTTCGGGAAGGTAATATCATAAGGTGTAAATCCTTGAGCATTAACCAACAGGTAAGCATATCCTGGTCTCAGTTTATCTAACAGATCAACTTCAGGACCAGGAGTCCAGAGATAACCACTAAACCAATCATAAATCAAAAGAATGTCATCAAGATGATCGGCAAAGAAATCGTTAATTACAACTTCCTGATTAGTAAGTACCGGCAGATAGGTAAATGGTCCATTAACTGAGAAGGTATGACCTGTGGTATCATAAGGCACATCACCATAGATCGGCAGACATCCAAGCGCTTTGAATTTTGCCTGGTAACCAATTGGTTCCCAATTACCAAGATTGTTAATCGGAGGAATTGGTTCTGGCCAGAATGAAGTACCCTGCTTGTCGATCATAATAACGAGGCTTTGTGAGCCAGGAACTACAACTACAGGATCCATAACTTCTGCAACAGATGTTGTTTCTTTAGCAACATAGGAAGAGATACCTCTCCAGTATGGGAATGCTATAGGCTTAGGACCAATTGGTCCCGGAGGATCATGCGTAATAGTATCTGTAAAGATCATTTGTTGAGGTACATAGAAGATAAAGTCTTCACAAACCTGAACACCACAACTACCAGGACCTTCAACACAAAGTGTAAGGGTAACCATACCATTCCACTTGTCATATTCCGGACCGAGTTCATACGTAGTATTCAAAGCTGTAGCATCACCAAATGCGCCATCGCCATCGGTTGACCACTGGTAAGTTACAGCACCGGTTACAACAGGATCAAGTGCGATTGGCAACCACTCATCGTCAATAAAGTCATAGTAATCACAGGTAAGTTCAATTGGCCCCCAAGGCTCAATTGCCGGATCAGGAATGATTGTAAGTACAAGCTGGTCAACTGCTTCAGTGTTACAACCTGTTAATGGATACACTGTAAAGGTGAGTGTAGCTCCACCATTCATGATGTCGTCGGCACTTGGGTAGTAAATCGGTTGCTCAATAGCATCATCGTTAAAGGTACCTGTTCCATCTGTAGTCCAAAGAACTCCTGATGAATTGAGTGCAAATGCTGTATTAAGATCGAATTCGGTATCCCCTTCACAAATTGTGGCATCATCGCCTGCAAACGCTTGTGGTGCAGGAATAAATGTTACGTCAAGGCAATCCGTTACGGCATCAACACAAGGTGGGTTGATTGGCTGACCGGTAATGCAAAGCTGAACACCATTAGCAAGATCACCAGTTCCCGGGAAATATTGTGTGGCCGCAGCATTTTCATCAGCAAAGAAACCATCGCCGTTTGTTTCCCACAATACTGAGGATGTATTAGCAACAGTAGCACTTACATCTATAAACTGCACATCGTCGCAGGCACTGATATCAGCTCCGGCATCAACTGTAGGAGCAGCAATGATGGTAAGGATCATATCATCGGTTGCAGCAACCATACAAGGTGAAATTGGCTCGGCAGTTAAAGTGAGTGTATAATCACCTACTTCGCCTGTATCAGGAGTGTAGGTAGTTGAAACATCACCAACCGGATCAAATGTACCATTACCATCTGATGTCCACATTAATGCACTGTAACAATCTGCAGAACCAGTAAGCATGATTGGTGAATCTTCACATGTTTGCTGATCAGCACCGGCATTTGCAACAGGTGCACACTGGATTGAAAGAATCATATCATCAGAATATGACACTGTGCAAGGCGTAATCGGTTCGGCTGTTAATGTAAGTGTAACATCGCCGGTTTCGCCCGCTGCAGGCATATATTCGGTAACTACATCGTTATCCGGAGTAAATGTACCTGCTCCACCTTCCCACAGAACTGAGCTATAGTTAGCAGCAGAGCCTGTGATGGTAATTGCAACTTCTTCGCATGTTTCCAGATCAGCACCAGCGTCAACAGTAGGCTCGGCCTGAATTTCAACAGTAGCCATGTATGGGCTTACGTCAGCAACAACACACCCATTATTATCAGTAATAGCTGTGATCACCACATCGTAAGAACCAGGTGCAAGGAAATCAGTGAATAATGATTCACCTACATTAACTGTAGCCATATCAGCAACAC
>CAYNDN010000052.1:8985-15469 GCA_964395075.1 uncultured Lentimicrobiaceae bacterium
CATTAACTTCCCATTCAACTGTAAATGGAGCTGCACCGAATGCTGCTTCACACAGTGTTACGTCAACCTCTGTTGTTTCACAGTATTCGAATACCGAACCGGTAACAGCAAGATCGCCATTGAAACAGAAACCAACAACCGGTTCAGGATTGATAACAATAGTCATAGTGTAAGGTGTAACATCAGCAAGAACACAACCTTTGGCATCGGTAAGCGAAACAAGTTCGATAACATTTGTTCCAACAGGAAGTACGTCATCATAGATCACATCACCTTCGTTGTAGCTACCAGAGAATGGATCACCATTGAGTGTATATTCAATAGTGAATGGGCCTGTTCCTGAAAGGATTTCGCACATATCAACTGTTACCACCTGATCATAGCAGTATGTAAATACATCACCGTAACCTGCAACCTGACCTTCAACGCAGAAGTTTGCATCCGGTTCCGGATTAACCACGAGTGTAGCTGTATAAAGATCGAGTGTTGCCTGGCTTGCAAAACAACCTTCTGCATCTTCCAATGAAGTTACTGAAAGTTCGTAAGTACCCGGGGCATAAATTCCTGATTCGAGCACATCACCTGGATTCACTAATGTTTTACAATCATCAATGAAAGGAGCACCATCTTTTGTTACTGTGTAGCAAACTTCAAATGGAGCAGTACCTTCCCAGATATCAAACATGGAAACAGTAATTGTTTCATCATAGCAGAATTCCTCGTAATGACCCTGAGCAACCTGACTACCATTTACAGCAAATGTGATGAATGGTTCAGGCTTGATGGTTACCGTTGCATAATAAATAGAGGCAGGATCGGTAACAGCACAACCTTTAGCATCGGTGATTGATGTTACAACAACGTTGTGTACGCCAACCGGCAATACATCGCTGAATAATACATCACCAACGTTTACACCCATCATGGTGGTTTCAACACCATTTACTTCCCATACGAGATCAAACGGTGCTGTTCCCTCAAGGGCAGCCAACAGTGTAGCAGTTACAGTTTCGTCATAACAGTATTCAAGCATTGTACCTGTGGCGAGTTCTGTTCCGTTAATATCGAACAATACGGCTGGTTCAGGATTGATGGTAACTGTTGCATTATAAATTGATGCAGGATCAACAACTTCGCATCCATTAGCATCTGTTATTGATGTTACAACAACATTGTGTACGCCAACTGGCAATACATCGCTGAATAATACATCACCAACGTTTACACCCATCATGATGGTTTCAACGCCATTAACTTCCCAGGTAAGATCAAACGGTGCAGTTCCAAGCAGGGCTGCTGAAAGTGTAGCTGTTACGGTTTCGTTGTAACAGTATTCCAGCATAGTTCCTGTAGCGAGTTCTGTTCCGTTAATTTCGAACAATACGGCGGGCTCAGGATTAACAGTAAGTGTAATTGTTTCTGTTACAGAACCTGTACATGGTGCAAGAGCATAAGCAGTTAAGCTAACCGTTGCATCTCCATACCAACCAAGAGCAGGTGTGAAAACAGTAGGGATGCCGTCAACAGGATCGAATGTACCGGCGTCAACCGGATCAACAGTCCATTCAAGGCTTGAATAATCTTCTACGGTAGGATTCAAAGTAACCGGGTTATCTTCGCATGTTTCAGTATCCACTAATCCTGTAATTGTTGGAGCAGGATAAATAGTAAGTGTAAAGCACTCGGTATAATCGGCCTGACATGCAGATCCGTCAAAACCTGTGAGGCAAATTTCTACAGTACCGGCAAGAATGTCAGCAGCACCTGGTTCATAAGTTGTCATCAACTGAGTAATGTCACCAAATGTTCCATCACCACTAGTAGTCCATTCAACACCACCAGTACAATCGTCACAAGTTCCATTGATATCTAAAAGATCACCGGCACATACCGTAGCATCATCACCAGGATAAGGTGCAGGCTGTTGAATAATGGTAATCGTCATATTATCAGCATCAGGATAGGTACATGGGCTGATTGGGAAAGCAACCATGATAAGTTCTACGGCACCATCAGCAATATCCTGTGTACCTGGCGTATAAACCGGGTCTTCGATAATTTGGCTGCTAAATGAGCCATCACCTTCGCCATAGAGTGCGAAATCCCAGAAAACACCACTTGCAAATTCGGTTTCACCATCTAACTGAACAGTTTCACCTTCACAAATTTCCTGGTCAGGACCTGCATCAGCAACCGGGAATGGCTGAACTGTAAGTGTCATGCAATCTTCTGCCGGGATAGTACAAGGATCAATGGGTTGTGCTGTTAAGCAAAGTTCAACTGAACCATTGGCGATGTCACCATCACCAAGTGTATATACGGCATTCAATGCATTTGCATCATCAAATGCACCGTCGCCGGTAGTTGCCCATGAAAAACCATCATTGAATTGAACAGCGCCGTTCAATTGATACATACCGTTTGTCCACGGAGGCTGACAAAGCATTTCGCAAACCACATCGTCATCGCCGGCATTAGCAATTGGTGCAGGCTGTATGTCTAATTGTGTTGTTGCGCTTGTACCAACAGTACAAGGATCAACAGCTTCAACTGTTACCGTAAGATATACAGTTCCGGTAACATCTAAACCAGGAGTATATTCAGTAGCCAGAGCATCAGCCGGATCAAATACACCGCCTGCACCACCATCATCCCACATTACCGAACTATAGTCGGTTGCAGTAGCTGATACATTTACAGGAGTATCTTCGCAGGTTTCATACAATTGAGCATCAACAGTAACCTCTGGTTCATACTGGAAGTAAATAGTAATGGAATCATTTGTACCTCCACCTAAGCAAGGTGATTCGGGAGAAACATTGATTTCCAATGTTACGTATCCCTGGATCAATTCAGGTCCGCCAATTGTATAAACGGGTTGCAGTTCAGTTTCTGAAAGGATTTCACCAGCACCATTTAAGTTAGTCCATTGAATTGCTGAGTAATTTGAAGCTTCAACTAAATTGGCAAAGTCAAATTGTTCAGTTTCGCAGATGGTTGTATCTGTTGGAATAATATTAACTGTAGGTAACAATTGAATATTCAGGATAACATCATCATCCGCAGAAGTTGTACATGGATCGATTGGTGCTGCAGTAAGTGTAAGTACAGCAGCTTCGTTATCAATATCATCAACACCAAGTGTATAAGTTGTTTCTACCATCGCTGCATCTGCAAACACACCATCACCGGAAGTTGTCCATTCCACAGCAGATTCATTTTCAACTGTGATAGTAAGATCGGCAGTATTGAAATCAACATCTTCACAAATTGTAACTTCAGTTTCAATAATTTCAACAAGCGGAAGCGGCTGAATGAAAAGATTCATGGTATCCATGGCAGGTTCTGTACATGTTCCACAGGGAGCACCTGTAATTACAAGCTGAACAGTTCCGGCAATCAGGTCTTGTCCGTTTGGTGTATAAACAGGATTGGTAATTGTTTCATCATCAAAAGTACCATTACCATTAAATACAAACCACTGAACTCCGCATTCGTCCATAGCATCACCGGTAATCTGGATGCTTTCACCCTGACAAACTGTAAGATCAGGACCTGCGTCAACCATTGGAGCAGGATCGAAGCAAACAACAACCTTATCCAATTCATAGAGTGAACATGGTGCTTCGGGGTATCCAATCAAAACAAGGGTTACACAATTTGCAATATCGTTTGGTCCTGGATAATAAGTAGTGGTAAGATCATCCGGGCAGCAGAAGTATCCATCACCTGTGGTTGCCCACATGGTTTCAGAAACACAACTTGCTGTACCAATCAGTTCAGGATTTACCGTTTCACAAACAGTAAAATCATCACCGGCCCATACATCAGGAGCACACTCAATGTAAAGCTCCATATCATCTGTATCATCAACAGTACATGGATCAATAGGTTCTGCATGCAAAGTAAGGGTAACAGTTTGATATGTATCATCCGGGTTGGCAGCAACATAAGTAGCATCCAGTTGATCTTCGTTTAACAGGGTGCCATTGCCACCAGACATGGTCCAGTAATAATTACTTGCATTTTCTACAGCACCGGAAGTTATAAATTCTTCGTTGGCACAAATAGTGGCATCATCACCTGCATCAGCAACCGGGCCCAATTGGAAGCAAAGGTTCATTTGATCTGAAACACCGCCAACACATGGATCAATAGGTGAAGCTTCAATCTGTAAGATTACACATCCCTGAATAACATCCACAGTAGTAGGATAGTAAATGGGTTGCTCAATAGTCTCATCACTGAAATCACCTCCGCCATTTACTGCTGACCATTGGATATTTGCATAATTATTGGCATAAGATTCGGTAAACTCATAGAAATCGCCTTCACAAATGAAACCATCCGGGCCGGCATAAGCCTCCGGGGGCAATTGTGTTGATAAAGATGTTGCAGAAACAACCGGTCCGCAAGCCTGCTCAACTTCTGCAGTTAAAGTAAAGTTAACTGTTGTATTTGCAGCCAGTTCATCAGGATGGAAGGTATAGGTTGGATTTGCAATGTTAGGATTATCAAGAGTACCTAAACCATCATGTGTCCATACAATGGTTTCGATCTTCTCGGGAACATACGGATTGTCGGCAAATACCACCTGCGCGTCAGCAAAAGTAAAGGCCAATCCTGGTGCAGCACACAGGTCGGCACCTGCACCTGCATCAACAACTTCAGGTCCGCGTACATAGCGCAGATTAACCTGGTCAGACACATCAATTTCACAAGGATCCTGGGAGAAAACCTGAATTTGTAAAATTGTTGGGGTTCCATCGTTATCAAACTGTCCTAAGTCAACAATTGGTGATGGATAATAGATGGGCTCAAGAACTTTTTGTGGATCCGGTACTGGAGGAATGGCTTCCCATCCACCTGCACCATTAATTGCAGCCCAATCGATGTTTTCGTAATTGGCAGCAACAACCTGTCCTGCAAAATTCGCACTGTCGATTGTACCAGCAATATCATCAACACATAAATAAATATCATCAGGGATAATATTTACGGTTGCAGGATCAGCAAAAGATAATACAATGTCATCTGATTCAGTACCACCCGCGCCCACAGCAGTGAGCGTTAATGTAACAGTACCATTGTCCATATCATCCTGGCTGGCAGTGTAGGTTGGGTTCATGGCATTTAAGTCATCAAAATTACCAGAACCATCTGTATCCCAGAAGAAGGTGAAAAAATCACCAGCAACAATGGCATCAGCCAGTTCATAGGTACCAGGATCTTTACAAACACCGGCGTCATCACCTGCAAATACCTGCGAAAGTGTTACAGTTACTGTAGCAGAGGCTGTAAGTAAAGTGGCAGTAGTAGCTGTTACTGTAAATGTTGTTGTGGCATCTACATAAACGTTTACATCCTTACCGGTATAGGTATTACCCATACCATCATCCCATTCCCATGAATTAACAGTATAACTGGGAACCGGGCTTTCAGCAGACAGGTCAACATTACCTGGGGCAGCTAAGGTTGACGGGTTTGCGCTGGCAGTTACAAAGAAAGCCTCAGCAAAACCGGCAAGCTGTGAACTAGCCAATGGATCAAAGGTTCCACCTACAGTGTAAATAGCGCCGGTAAAATACTCATCACCTGTGGAAGTATCAAAAAACTTCCATGTGAAAGCTTCACCAGTAGTAAATCCGGGAAAAGCCCCGAATTCCCCGTAAGCAACCACGTTGTTGTTGGGTGGTGTACCAATTTCATGATTGCCACCACAAACAAAGTCGGTGCCATCATAAAAAAACACACCAATCCAGTCGCCGTCTTCAACCGTAACTCCTTCAACCTCTAAAGGTAGTCCGTCAGGGACAACTATGTTGTGTGTGAAAAGTGAACCCGAACCGGGAATATCCCATCCAGGTGGCTGTGCAAATGCCAGGAAAGGCACCACGAGCAGAGCCATTAAAAGTTTAAACTTGTGTACTTTAAAAAACATGTAATCCTCCTTTTTTAAGGTTTAGTAAAGAAAATGAATTAATTATGTGAGAATTTCTTTCATAAAATGCCCGAAAAAGCGAAACAAATATACAATAAAATCCAATTATTCAAAGTCTGACAATTTTTTTTTGAATATTTTAAAATCTCTTAACAATTGCATCTATGTTGCTGTTTATCAGTATTTTATACTGGCTGAATATAATCAAAATTTGGATAATCACACTCAATCGATCAATAAATTTATGTGAAATTTATCCCCAAACAAATATTTGAGCCTAAAACCGACTCAATAATTTCCAGCAATATTAATTGCAAATTTTGATTAACCGAATAACTTTTTTTTATTTTTAACTTAAATTTTGCATACCCTGCTCTTTCGAAAATTATATGCCTTGCCAAATGGGAAATCTGCAATTTGAGATGAGCTTATGAATATTACTCAATCATGGGTGAATTTTGGAAATGAATTTGTCTCCGTTTTACTTTTTTGGAACTACTGCAAATTTTGTGGAAGATCTTACAGAAAAACACACATAAAGCT
>CAYNDN010000053.1:0-15466 GCA_964395075.1 uncultured Lentimicrobiaceae bacterium
TACCCTTACGGCAAGCGGCGATGTCCAGGTTTTGGGCCTTCTTGACATCAACGATCCTGATGCCTTTATGGAATGCAACAACATAACCTGGTTAAGCGGTTCGCAGATTGAAACAGTGGACGGCTGCTCAATTAAAGTGAACGGCACCTGGGAATTTGCATCCGGGGCCAACGTACAGATCGATGAGGGACAGGTATGGTTTTACGGAAGCGGCAATCAATATATCAGGAGTAAGGATGTGGATTGCTATTTCCATGATGTGTATGTACAAAAGACAGCAGGGGTATTCGGGCTGAGCAGCCAGTCAACAGCCACCTGCAGGATAAATGGCTACCTGGATTTTGCCGGCAGCAATTACAGCTTTACCAGCGATTCACCCCAAACCATTCAACTCGGGCAGAGGCTATCAGTGCCTAATTCTTCTATCACCATGGCCCTGAATAACGGCACCATCGAATTCACCGGAAATCAGTTTGGTTGCTACATCGGCGCCCAGGCCACCAGCTATATCAACAATCTGATTGTGAACACCGGTGCCCATGATTTATTTATTACGATGACATACGCAAACACTTTTGAAGTGAAGGGCGACCTGACCATCAACTCAGGTAACCTAAAAATGGCCGACATGAATTTAAAGGTAGGAGGCGACTGGACCAACAATATTGGTGTGGGCGGTTTTACCCCGAATGCTTCCACCATCACTTTTAACGGCAGCGGCCACCAGTATTGCTCCGATGAAACTTTCCATCACCTGGAGGTAAATAAAAGTTCAGGCGCCCTCCGCATGAACGGCACCGATGTGGTTTGTGCGGCCTATAACTGGACAGCCGGTGCTGTGGATGTGCTCAACGGATCATTCACCGCCAACGACCTTCTGGACAATGCCATCCAGGGTGCATTTTACCTGAACCCCGGCGGCACCATCAATCTGCACAACCCCGGCGGATACATCGACCTGAAAGGCAGCCTTTATATTTACGGCGGCGAGTTCAATGTTTACGGCGGCTCACTCGCCTCCTACTGGCCCTATGGCGAAGATGCCTCCATCACCATGAGCGACGGTGTTTTGGACATCAGGGAACAGGGCATTCAGATCAACAACTCATCCTATGCCCTGAACGACAACATCACCGGGGGACGTATCAGGTGTGCCGGTTATCTGTATAACGACCGGGCAGATTTTACCCCCAATGCCGGTATTTTTGAAATGTATGGGCCAACGGGTGCAAACATCAGATGCAACAATGGCTGCCGTTTCTATAATCTGGCCATCAATAAGGTGGAAGATGGCGACGGGCTGGAAGTGAAACCATTTACCGACAGGGATGGTACGTATTATGACGGGACCAGGGCAGCAAATACGGCCACAGCCGTTAGCAACATCACCGTTTATGCCCAACTGTACATCGATGACGGCACACTCGACCTGGGCGTTTATGATTTTACCTCCATTAGCGGTTCGGCACATATTCATGGAAATTTAATAATGGCTGACCCCGCCAATGATTTCAGTGTAAACTATGACATTTTCTGGGAACCCGGATCGACGGCTGAAATCACAGCCGGCAACTTTTGGGTTAAACGTCACTGGTATTTTGAGTATGAAGCCAATGTCCAGCTTGGTACTGAAAACACTGTTCATTTAAATGGTCCCGGTGATCAATTTATTACAAACTTCGATCCAGATGCCCGGTTTGGAAAATTGTTAGTAGATAACCCCAACAATATAGTCGGGATTCACAGCTTCACCTTACAGCCCATACATGTGACATCAATGGCCCTTTCTTCGGGGTCAACATTTCAAATAGGGGGCAAAAGCCTGGAAGTGGATGGTGTACTCGACATCCAGGATGGCGCCACCATGTACCTTTCCAGTTCGGGAGGCGGCCAGCTAACGGTTAATGAGGATTTTGACCTTTTTGGAAGTCTCATAGTTGGTTCCGGTGATGTTTTGGTTGATGGCACGGATTTCGATATGTTTATTTCCGGATACCTTACCATTGATGGCGGATCATTCATAAATCAAAACGGCTATAGTTCTCATACCAATGTTTTAGGGGAATTTGTAATGAACGGGGGATTATTCCAAACCTATAATATTTTTAACCTGGGAGATGTTCCGTCATCAATCACCGGAGGAACAATAAAATGCCGTAGTTTCGCAGCATTTACCACCCAGACCTTTCAACCATCCGGAGGAATTGTGGAGATAACAGGAATGGATCCGCTTGTTTATCCTATCGCATGTGCAGAAGGGAATTATTTTCATAACCTTAACATCAACATCAATCCTTCGGCTACCGGTGTTCAACTAAATACAGATATTGAGATAAGAGGAGACCTGACCATTGAATCCGGAACATTTGATTTGCAGGATCAAACCGTTGAGGTTGATATGATTCTGGATATTTATGGTTGCCTTAAAATGACACAAACCGAAGCCAGCCTGTCGGCCCAAATTATCTATTGGCACCCCGGATCAACTGATGTGATAACTGACGGTGATATTTACTGCGATGGTTGGTATTTTTTGCAAGGTACCGATGCAATGCTTGAAGCAAACAATAAGGTGCATGTTTCGTCAGGTATTGGAAATTATGATCCGGATGCTGAATTTGGCCACCTCATCTGGGATAACATGTATAAATTGCGAAGTAACAATGCATGGTCAGGCTCAAAAAGCAGGTTATTGCAGGAAAGTGTACGTGGAATGGAACCAGGCTTTGCAAACAACGAGAATCGGATCAGCAAACCCCCGGAAAACGGAAAGCCCTATCAGCCAGTGAAAGTCAGCGGTAACTGCACCTGGATGCCGGTTGGTCAGTGGTTTCATTCGGAATCATTAATTGTTCAGGGTACAGCAGACATCACTGCAGGCTCTGATGTTACAGTGGGAGATATGGGCAATCTCACAACTTATTCCGATTTTACCCTGAACGGAACCCTGGATCTGGAATATGGAGCCTGCTTTGTGGATGGCCACTTTGAAATTGCCCCAACAGGAATACTTATCATTGACGAAGGGCTCATGTCAGTTGAAAACAGCAATCCTGCCTATAATAATATTCATGGCAAATTAACAATGTCAGGTGGCGAATTCCATATTGACGGCAATCTCCGGCTGGCAGAAACTGCAACCACCACGATAACCGGTGGCGGGATAAGTGTTATCGGATTTTATGCGCCTTTTCCCGGAACCTTTGAACCCACAGCAGGAATAGTTGAAATCCAAAATATCAGCAATGGGTTTGCCCCCGTGGAATGCAGTAATGGCAACTTTTTCCATGATCTGCATATCAACCGCGCAGGAACAAGCGGCGGCGCGCATCTGTTGGGTGATATTCTTGTTAAAAACGACCTTTTTATTGTAAAAGGTGAACTATGGGTAAAGGGCTACACTGTTACTGTCCTAAACAACACCCTGGTCGATGATGGGTTTATTAATTTGGAAGATCCAGGCAGTCTCCTGAATACTGGCACTTCCGAAGCAAACAATATTTATTTTACAACCAATGCTTATTTGAGTTGGGAAGGCCGCACCAATATATACGGGAATTGTGTGTTTGAACCCGTTGGTTCAACCCCATCCAAGAATAATGTCCTGGCATTTGTGGGTGATGGCAATCAAACTTTTGAATCCAACATTCAAAGCAGATTTGGCACCATCGAACTGGCCAAACCCTCCGGGCAACTTATTATTCCTGGTGGGTCAGAAGTAAAATGCAAGAATTACGACTATATCTCCGGGACACTTTCGATAGAAAACGGTCATTTTATAGCCCTCGACATGGAGCATGAATACAACGGCGGCGTGATCAACATGACCGGCGGCGTGCTCGACCTCACCCAGGAGGCTGCCCAGGATTTCCACCTTTCCGGTGAAGTCAACCTGTCAGGATACGCAATTTTTAACATCCATGGCGAATCAGGTGTTTGTAAAATTTCTGATTATTATCCCCTTACATTAAACATGAGCGATAATGCTACCATAGAATTGTTTGATGCAGACCTTGAAATCCCGGCCAACGAAACTTTAAACCTGAACCTTTCCGGAGGGGCTATTAAAGTTTGGGATGGCGATTTCCATAATGAAAATCCCGGCTTCCAGTGCAACGGCGGTACCATCGAATTATACGGTTTCGGTAATACAATTCACAATACGGCGGGGTACTTTAATCATCTGTTAATTGAAGGAATTTATACCTGCCCCACCGACCTGCTCATCAACGGAAACTTATATCCTAACAACATCTTCACTTTTGAAGGAAACGAGCTGACCTGCATGGGCAACGTGGAATTGTATTATGGTGAGTTGATCCTGACAGGTGGCAGCACATTAAGGCTTAATAACAATTCATCGATCAGCGTGGGATTTTACAGTTTCTTCACCAGCCCTGGCACTGAAAGTGAAATGACCCTGGTGACCGGCGTAAATCCCGGCGACCGCTACAATTTCACCGTAGAAAGTTTTGGAGTTATAGAGGCCTCGCATACAATTTTTGAGAACATGTCGGCCAGCGGGATTTTTATCAGCGAAGGGGCAGGTTTCCTTGATCAGGGATTTTATGGATGTACCTTCAGAAACGGCCAGGAAGGCGGCACACTGCTCACCCTCAACAACACCTCTTCAGCGGAAATCATCGGGGCTGTTTTTGAGAACAACGCCGACGGGGCAGCCTTCAATGTGACCAAAACCAACGACCAGGGCGAATTCACTTTTATAGATTACTCCGGGAATTTTGCAGGCCAATCCTTCGAAAACGACCCCCACAACCGCATCTACTGGTTCGAGCCTGAACTTTTGGTTACACCTTCAAACCGCAATGTGGGCGCAGCAGCGGGAACCATAACTTTCAATGTTACTTCAAACATCGACTGGACAGTAACTGAGGGATTCGACTGGATAGATGTGCTCCCCATGTCGGGAACAGGAAACGGAACACTTACCGTGAATTACGATGCAAACACCAGTGTCATCAGCCGGATGGCAAGCATTACCGTTTCCGGCGATGATGTGCCCGATGTGGTAGTAACGGTTACCCAGGCCGGCGCAGCACCTGCTTTATCCATCACCCCGGAAAATCAAAACGTATCTGCAGCAGCAGGGGGCACAAGCTTCGATGTATTTTCCAACACAGCCTGGAATGTTACCGAAAGTGTTGACTGGCTTTCAGTTGCTCCGATGAGCGGAAGTGGTGACGGCACAATCCTGGTCAGTTACGATGAAAATACTTCCATTACCGAAAGGGTTGGGGAGATCACGGTAACCACATTCTCCAAAGTTGAAGTTACAGTTACAGTTACCCAGGCGGGCGCCGAACCCATCTTATCCGTCACACCTCCGAACCAGGATGTAGGGGCAGCAGCAGGAACCACCACCTTTGATATCGAATCGAATACCTCATGGACAGTTTCCGGAACAGTCGGCTGGTTTAGCTTGAATCTGTCGAACGGCTCGGGCAATGAGCTGCTGGAAGTGGCTTATCAACAAAACAACACGGGTGTAACACGCATCGGCGAAATAACCATTACCACTGATAGTAAAATTACTGTTGTGGTAACGGTTACTCAATCAGGTACTGTTCCTGACTTATCGGTTGACCCGGAGTTTTTTGACTTCCTGGCTCCTAACGGTATCGCATTCCTGAATGTATATTCCAATACCAACTGGCTTATTTCCGATGATATGGACTGGCTGGGACTGAACTACGAAATTCCATCAGGAAACCAAGTGGTGCAGGTTTCGGTGCAGATGAACAATACAGGTGTGGTAAGATCGGGTGAGATTGTATTGGAAACCGCAGACGGCTCCGTAGAAATCATCATCCCGGTTACGCAGCAGCCATTCGTGGAGCACACAATTTCGTTGCCAGCGGGCTGGTCGGGATTATCAAGCTATGCCCTGCCAACCCCGCCGTTTGTAGAAGATGTATTCTTAGGAATTATGGACGAGCTGGTGATTGCACTTACTGAAGAGGGCATTTTTTACCCGGAATACAGTGTGAATACCATTGGTATGTGGGATAATTTTTCTGCCTACAAAATCAAAACCAACACGGCAGTTGACCTTGAAATATACGGAAGCGCGTACCCACACAAAACCATGACCATCCCGGCCGGCTGGAGCCTGCTGCCGGTGATTTCGGAATGCGATGTGGACGTGGAAGCATTGATGGCAGCAGTAGTGGATGAGGTGATCATGGTAAAAGATATTGCCGGCTACGGCGTTTACTGGCCTGAGATGAACATCAACACCATCGGGGCACTGCAACCCGGCTTGGCCTATTATATTTTAACGGATAGCGAAATAGAAATCACTTTCCCATCGTGCAGCAAAACAAGCGCACTCAGCCAGCCGCAATCGTTTGATTTTTCCAATTTGATGTGGCCTGAACCTCATAAGACAACTGCGAGTCATAGCATTTTTATTCACCCTAAAGCAATATCAGGACTGGACGCAGGAAGCTTATTGGGTGCCTTCGATCAATCAGGAAATTGTTTTGGTATCACAAAAATCAGGGAATCATCAAATTACATCACCCTTTTCGGCGATGACCAAACAACAGCAGAAAAAGATGGATTTGTTGATGGGGAGAAAATCTTCTTCAAAAACCTGTCAGGTTTGAATCCCACCTTCGACCTACGACTCCCCAGCGCCAACGGCCGCTTCACCGAAAATGGCATCTCAGTAATCACCGGATTTGAAACAACCACAGGGATTGGCAATGCAGGGTTTGGAGCTTCAATTGCCATCTTCCCCAATCCTTCCGGCGGCGTGGTGAACATCACCGGGCTGCCATCCGGCACAAAATATTCGGTTACAGATGTTCAGGGACAGGTTGTGCAGGTTGGTGAAACCCTCACTGATGCTCAGATAGCTCTTGACCTTACCGGGCAAAATGCCGGCGTTTATTTTATTCGCATTGAAAACAACAAGCAAAATATTTTCAGAAAGGTTATCCTGAAATAAAGGAGGATTACATGTTAGGTTTTCCCCCGGCCTGCCTGCCCGGCAGCGTCGGGGGTTTTTAATGAAATAATAGTACTGAGAACAATGTCTGATCTTATTTTTTCCTCAAAATAATAACAGGTCGAAAGAATAAAATTGAACGTACAAATATTTTTTACCTTTACCATCCAAAAATTTTAAACTTTCAGCGAAATGCAAATAGAGAGAACCACAGATGAAATTGTTATCAGGCTGCCTGCATGGGTAAAGGTAGAAGGAATTGAAAACCTTCTTGATTATCTGATGTATAGCGAAGCTACATCAAAGTCCAAAGCCACACAAGAAGAAATTGATGCCTTGGCCAGAGAAGTTAAAAAAGGGTGGTGGGGACAAAATAAAAGCCGTCTTGTAAAATGATAATCATCCTGGACACTAATATTATTTTTAGTGCACTCGTAAATACGCATGGAAACATTGGAGATTTATTGCTCAATTCCGGCGATGTTTTTAGCTTTTACAGTTGTAGTTACATGAGATTTGAAATTGAAAAACACTGGAACAAATTATTGAAAGTATCCGGATTAGCTGATATAGAACTGCGGGAATCACAATACAGGCTGTACACAAGAATGTCATTTTTCAACGAGGAAATCATTCCCGCTGAAACTTGGCTTTTTGCTGAAAATCTCGTAAATGACATTGACATAGATGATATTGACTTTATAGCTATTAATGAGTATTTGGAAGGTAATTTATGGACCGGCGATAAAGCTTTGTACACTGGTTTAAAAAGAAAAGCCTACAATAAAGTAGTTAACACAAATGAAATGCTTTTATTGAGAAATAATTTAAGGCAATAATAAACAACTTAAAAAAAATGATGTAACCGTACTAAAATAAAAAACAAAAAGCGTTAGCTTTTATTCTTGCTTTCAGAATCACACAGCTTTTGAATTGCTAATTATTCTTTTGAAGACCCCCTGGTAAAATGTCATAGTATTTAAAAATAATTCCTATTTTTGAATGTTAAAAAAAACAGAATTGCAAAAAACTTTATGATTATGGAACACGAACAATTGCTTAACAGAATAGAAATCAATCCCGGGGTTTTAACCGGTAAACCTGTGATAAAAGGCACACGACTGTCGGTGCAATACATTTTAGGCTTGTTGGCCTCAGGAGCGGATTTTGACGAAATTTTGTCGGAATATGCAGGCCTAAATAACGAAGATATTCAGGCGTGTTTGTTGTTTGCTTCCGTTACACTCGATACCAGTAGCTTCATGCCGCTCACCCAAAAAACAATGTAACCGTGACCGAATTTCCAAAATTTGTTGTTGATGAGTGTACAGGACCTGCTGTTGCAGAATGGTTAATTGCCTGTGGTTATGAAACGATCTCCATTTTTGATACTTTTCGGGGGAGTAAAGATATCGACATCCTGATGAAGGCTCTTAAAACTGGCGGTATCCTCATTACAAACGACAAGGACTTCGGAGATATGGTTTTTAAACAGAACCTGAATCACAATGGGATTATCCTCTTACGCCTATCCAACGAAAGAAGCCGGCATAAAATTGAGGTTTTGGAAAAACTTTTTAAAATAAACCTTTCAGAGCTCGTTAGTAATTTTACAGTTGCTACTGAAACAACAATTCGTATTATAAAAACCAAAACTTAATATTAGCGAATCTACGAAACACAGATTATCAAAATTAAAAAGCATTAGCTTTTATTCGCGAAAAATTAATCTTTGTATTTTCGCAACAGTATCAAAACAAGCAAAGCATGAAGTTTACAGCAATAATCGAAAAATCAGATGACGGATGGTATGTAGGGCAGTTGGAGGAAATTCCTGCGGTATTATCGCAGGGTAAAACCATCAAAGAATTGAAGGAGAATTTGTTCGGCACTGTAAAACTATTATTGGAGGAAAATAGCGAAATGCAATTTTACTAAATTGTTGATAACCAATGGAAAGAATTTGCTTAGACACTTCTGTTTTTGGAGGCTACTTCGACAAGGAGTTTGAGCACTGGACAAGGATTTTATTCGATAAGATCATTCATGGCAACTTCATAATTCTATATTCCAAATTAACCGATGCTGAATTATCCAATGCACCGGAGAGCGTAAAAAATCTGTTGTTACAGATACCTGAAACCCAGATTGAAGTCATCGAAATATCGGAAGAAGCAAAAGAGTTAGCAAACAGGTATGTTACAGAGAAAGTTGTCGGAAAATCAAGTATGGCTGATTGCCTGCACATAGCTCTTGCCACCATTTATGATGCCGACGTATTGGTAAGTTGGAATTTTAAGCACATCGTAAATCTGAACAGGATAAGAGGATACAATTCAATAAATTACAGGTTGGGACATAAAATATTGGAAATAAGAACACCAATAGAAATATTAGACCATGAAAACTAAACCGCAAAAAACAATGATTAACGAATTGAGGGAAATTCGTGATAAAATCAGCGATGATTTGAAAGATTTATCTTTCGAAGAATTGATGGAATATTTAGAAAAAAGGAAAGCGTTGCATCCAAAAATTAAAGTCAGAAAAACAATAAGTGTCTAAAGTTTTAGGATAAAACACTCATTATTAATAATGTAAAATAATTTTTGAAAAATTTTATTAATGACATAACAACTCTAAAATAAAAATTAAAAAGCGTTAGCTTTTATTCTTCATTAAGAAACCCTAAATTTGCGCATACAAAAACACCAAAAAATGATTGACGAACAACATAACCTTCCCGACAGCGAATACATCATTATCCCCAACCCCATTTACGATGTGGTTTTCCGCTATTTGATGGAAGACCCCGAAAGCGCTACCATCGTTTTGTCAACTTTGATAAATGAGAAAATTACTTCTCTTCATCTGGAACCGCAAACCCATACACAGAAAAATGAATCTGAAACAACGATAGCCGATCCAAAATCCAAAAAAGATATCCATTTGTTTCACCTCGATTTTACAGCCACCATCGAACTCCCCGATGGGGGTGAAGAGTTGATCATGATCGAATTGCAAAAAGCCAGCGAACCTGACGACATTTTCAGGTTTAAACGATACATCAGTAAAAACTTCCAAAAAAAGTACAACAAAGAAATTATCCATCCGGTATCGCATACGGTCGAAAAAGTAACAAAACCCATCCGTTTGATCCCGATTTTTATTCTCAATTTCAGGATAGAAAATGAAATCAATGATTTGCTCATCAGGACAAACCGGATAAAAACCGGCGTTTTCAAAAACAAGACACTTCAAAAGACCAACGAATTTATTGATAACCTCAGTTTTGATATTCTGGTAATACAGTTGCCAAACCTGCACAACATCACCGAAAGCGAATACCAAAATGATGAATATAAAAAGAAGCTTTACGCACTTTTAAAAATTTTCGATCAAAAATCGAAAGTTAAGGATAACGAGCACCGCCTGCGACTAATCCGCAAGTTTTTTCCCGGTTTCTTAGAGCGCGTAATCAAACGCTTGCAGGCTGCCGACATCAACAATCCGGTGATGGAGAAACAAATGTTTGCCGAAGATGAATACTTGAGGGCTTTGATTAAACGGGACAACAAAATTACATGGCTGGAGGAAGGAATAGAGAAAAGAGACAAAACCATTGAAGAAAAAGACAAAACCATCGAAGAAAAGGAAAAAGCAATAGAAGAGAAGGATCAAGCTTTAAACGAAACCCGAAGAATTATTTTTGACTTAGCCAAAACTTTAAAAGACAGCGGTTTTTCGATGGAGGTTATTATCGAAAAAACCGGTCTGACAAAAGAAGAAATTGAAAACTTGTAATTGACTTTAAACAACACAAAAACAATGACATAACTCAAACTAAAATAAAAAGCGTTAGCTTTTATTCAATGGAAAAGTCTTTGTTGTTTCGTAACATTATAAAAAGCATTAAAACATGAAACTCACAGCGATTATCGAAAAATCAGATGACGGATGGTATGTAGGGCAGTTGGAAGAAATGCCGGCTGTTTTATCACAAGGAAAAACCATAATAGAATTGAAAGAGAATTTGTTGGACGCACTTCAACTACTTCTGGAAGCAAATAGAGAAGCTACATCAATAAATTACGCTGATAAAAATGTTGTCAGAGAGCAATTATCTGTGTGATGAAACGAAGTGAATTCCTAAAGCATTTACGGAAAAACAATTGCACTCTTCTCAGGGAAGGCAGCAACCATTCAATTTATGTGAACGAAATCAATAAGAAGCAATCTTCCATTGGAAGGCACAGCGAATTATCGGATTTACTTTGTAAGAAAATTTGCAAACAACTTGATATTCCAGAGATTTAAAAACAAACAAACCTATTAAAGGCCTCAAAAACAATAACATAACAACACTAAAAGATTCAAATAAAAAGCGTTAGCTTTTATTCTGGCTTTCGAAAACCGCCAAGTTTCAATCGCACCCTGATTAAAAGTACAACGCTCACGCTACGGCGTGGGCTGTACTTTTCTGGTGCGTGGGTGCTTGGCGGTACCTCGGAAGCGGATAGGTTACAGTTCCCACGCTTTTTTTATGTAATCAATTAATTGCTTTCGGGAGCTGGAGCAAGAACTAATAAATCAATGTTTTTATGAAAAAATTTGTTTTGTTTTTTGGGTTGTTCATTATGGCAACCATGCTCTTTGCACAGGCGCCGCAGGCCTTTAACTACCAGGCCGTAATCCGCGATACCGAAGGAAACCTCCTCGAAAACCAGGCTGTGGGCATCAAAATCTCCCTGTTGCAGGACAGCGCCACCGGCCAGGAAGTGTATGCCGAAACCCACGCCACCACCACCAATCCATACGGACTGGTGGATTTGCAGATTGGAACCGGCACGGCAACAACCGGCCAGTTCGATACCATTGCCTGGGCTTCCGGCCCTTACTACCTCAAATTGGCAGTTGACCTTACCGGCGGTGCTAATTACGCCGTGATGGGAACCACCCAAATGCTCTCCGTGCCCTATGCGCTGTATGCTGAAGAAGGGAGTGGATGGGAGAAAACGGAAGATGGGATTAGTTTTATGAATGGGAATGTGGGGATTGGATACATACCGCATGAACAAAGAAAGTTGAGTGTGAATGGTTTTCTAAGAAATTATGTTTCAGAATTCTATCACAATGATACAGTTTATGGCTACGTCGGAAGAGGAAAAACAATTACAGGTGGATGGACATCGTATAATTATCCAGATTTACTAACTCTTACATATGATAAAATTGATTTTGCTATTGGTGGATGGGCGAAAAATGGAAGTGGATGGAAAGGTGCTTCAATCTTTATTAATTCTGATAATGGAAATGTTGGGATTCATACAATAGATGCCACTCATCCACTTAGCGTAAATGGAAATATCTCATTAATTAACAACTCAAATGAGCTATTGGCAAACAAAATCAGATCTATCTCTGGGCCAATATACTTCTTCATTTCTGGTAATGATTTTCGAATAAATAGTGATGTGGGTGATATTTTTAGAGTGACTAATTCAGGAACACTATACACGCGAAAAGTAATTGTAAATACCGGCTGGTCGGATTTTGTTTTTGAAGATGATTACACACTCATGCCGCTACCCAACCTGGCTAAGTTTATCGAAAAAAACAACCACCTGCCCGAAATGCCCACCGCCAAAGAAGTGGAACAAAACGGCATCAGCCTCGGCGATATGGACGCCAAACTCCTGCAAAAGATTGAGGAACTTACGCTTTACACTATTGAGCAGCAGAAAATGATTGATGAACTGGTGAAGGAGAATGAAAAGATGCAAAAGGAAATGAAAAAACTTAAAAGGAGGTAACTATGAAAAAGCAATTTCTATTATTTATCCTGTTCTGCGTCTCAATTACCCTTTTTGCCAAAAAGGTTGAAGAGCAGGCAGCCCGCAATGTTGCAGTAAACTGGTTTAACGAAACCGCCGGTGAAATGAAATATGCACTCCCCTCGATCACACAAACATTTTATGAATCGTCTGGGGATGAAGTTTTGCTCTACATCTTCAACCTTTCAACCGATGGCTTCATTATTATTCCTTCCGATGACAACGTAAGGCCGGTGTTGGGCTGGTCAACGGAAAACCCCTACACAGAAGATAATCACCCGCCACAGTTTGATTATTTTTTGAGAATGTACAAAGAAGCAGTCAAACTCGGCGAAGATTACAAAGAAGAAGGCATTGATCCACAGCAGGAATGGACACGTCTGTCAATCAATCCAAAGGACTTTACTCCCCGCTCGAGAGAAAAGGGAGTTAACCCGCTGCTTACCTGTATGTGGGATCAAGGCCCTTCATGGAATCAGTATTGCCCGGCAGATCCAAATGGGCCTGGCGGGCATGTTTGGGTTGGATGTGTTGCCACCGCCATGGCTCAAATCATGTATTATTGGAAGTATCCAAATACCGGTGAGGGATCAAATAGTTACAACTCAAATTATGGAACTTTATCGGCAAATTTTGGAAACACCAGTTATATTTGGTCTCAAATGCCAGATTTGGTGGGATCAACAGCATCTGCTTTGTTGAGCTATCATTGTGGGGTTTCTGTAAACATGGATTATTCACCTGAGGGGTCTGGGGCTTACAGTGAAGATGTGGACAATGCATTCCAGGATCATTTTCGGTACCATAACGATGTTGCATTTAAAAACCGGTATTCAAATTATACAAGCTGGACAAATCTGTTAAAAGGTGATCTGGACTTGGGAAGGCCTGTTTATTATGATGGTTGTGAGCCTGGTGATGGATGCCATGCTTGGGTTCTTGATGGATATTCAACTGGTGATATTTTTCATGTTAACTTTGGGTGGGGTGGCTATTTCAATGGTTTTTACTCCATTGCAAATGTACCTTGGTACATAGCATCTCAATCTGCCGTCGTTTATATTTATCCTGAAATCCCAATGGATTTGGTATTAACATCTGCCAACACAACCGGAACCTACACTGCTTACAATTCGGTAACCATGAATCCGGGCTTCTCCACAGGAACAACGGCTTTTACAGCCCAGATATTTACTCCGAATAAAGGCGCGACTTTGAAAATCCTGTTGAATGAAAAAACAATTTCAGAATTTGAGATTTCAAAGGATTAAATATCTATTTACCCCGATTTATGGAACGGCAATGACAGCTCCGGAAACAAAGTAGAACCTAGTGAATATCAGTACATAATTACCAAAGACGGCGTTCAGCTTGAAACCGGCAAAGTAATCATAGAATGAGGCATTTACATTTGAAATTTAAATTTTAATCACATGAAAAATGTAACCTTATTGTTTTTACTTGTTTGCTCTTTCTTTGCGTTAAGCTTAAATGCCCAGCAGGTAATCTCAGCTTCAGGTACAACTTTCCAGAATCAAAGTTGTACCGTGAGTTTTACCATGGGCGAAACAATCATCGGGAATTTGGAGAATAGCGCTTGCCTTGTTTCGCAAGGGTTTCAACAATCCTGGATGAATGCTACAGCAATAGCGGAAAAATCACAAAGAAATGAGATTTCATTATTTCCAAATCCTGCTTCCGGCATTCTTAACATTACCGGAATTATTCCCGGCTATCCTATTTCTATCACCATCAGCGACATTCATGGAAACTTTGTTTTTTCAGCCTCTGATTTTAATGAGCGTACTGTTGATTTAAGAGGTTTAAACAAAGGCTTTTATGTTGTAAGTATTGAATTTGGCGATTATCGTCAAATCGAAAAACTAATCATCAATTGACATGAAAAACACATTAATAATTCTTGTTTTTGTTGTGCTTACTGCATGGTCATCCAAAGCACAGCAAGTAGTTGCCAACTCCGGGGGCTATTTTGAAACCACAGCCGGTTCGGTAAGTTTTACTATCGGCGAGCCGGTCATCGAAACCTTTTCAGGTGGGGATGTAATCCTCACCCAGGGCTTCCAGCAGCCTTATATGTTTTATGTAACGCAGATCCTCAACCTGCCCTCCGGCTGGAGCGGCGTTTCCAGCTATGTTTCGCCGGCGCAGAAAGCCAAGGAGGCAGTTTTTGGTCCCATCATCAGCGATTTGATTATTGTTCAGGATATGGAAGGAATGTACTACCCGGCCATGAACACCAACACCATCGGCAACTGGAACAGCCACGCTGCCTTTAAAGTAAAAACCGGTGCTGCTGTCGCTTTGCCAGTTACCGGTCAAAAAGAGCCTAATTTCGTGATGGAATTAGACGAAGGCTGGAGTTTATTGCCGGTGGTTTCGTCATGCCCGGTGGATATTGCCGGTTTGTTTGCTCCGGTCATCAACGAGCTAACCATCGTCAAAGACATCGCCGGAATCGGCGTTTACTGGCCGGCCATGAACATCAACACCATCGGGGCACTGCAACCCGGCAAAGCTTATTTTGTGATGATGGACAGCGAAGGAATTGTGGAATTTCCGGCTTGTGGTAAGTCGCAAAACCTGACAGGTGGGGTGTTAAAAATCAAGGGTTGACACTTTTTTTTCTTCCCCCCATATT
>CAYNDN010000054.1:0-4403 GCA_964395075.1 uncultured Lentimicrobiaceae bacterium
CAGCAGGGCCAAAAGCGATTTGCTATCCACAAAAAGCGGTCGCATCTCAAAATATGATGACCTCATTAAACAATACGCCGATAGCATTGGATGGGACTGGCGTTTATTGGCTGCGCAGGTTTACAAGGAATCACGATTTGACCCAACGGCAAAATCCTGGGCCGGGGCCAAAGGACTGCTTCAGTTGATGCCGGCAACAGCCAAAGAACTGGGTTACAAGCCCCAAAATATGAAAAAGGCGGAAATCAGCATACGTGCCGGAACCGACTACCTGGCATATCTTCAGGAATACTGGGCTGAAATCCCTGATTCAATAGAGCGAATTAAATTCATCCTGGCTTCGTACAACGTAGGAAAAAACCATATACAAGATGCTCGAAGATTGGCGGAAGCGCATGATTCAAATCCCAATGTATGGACAAACAACGTGGAAGAATACATTCTGAAAAAATCCAAACCCAAATATTACAATCACCCCGAAGTGAACTTTGGCTACGCAAGAGGAACTGAACCTTATAATTATGTAAGGAGTATTTTTGAAACCTATGAGATTTATGCAAATCTGATTCCTGAATAGCTATAGCTGATAGGATTATATTTTTGGATTAAAAATCCGGCAAGTCCACAATCACACCATGCACACATTTTTCAGCAAACCATATTAATATATATTGTTTGGAAATGTCAGGTACATTTTTCAAATCAACCATATTGCCCTGAATGGCCTTTTAGTAAGCCCCTTAATCACTTAAAACAATTATTATTTATTTAATTACAACATTTATTTATTGAAATACAATAAAAATTTCTTGCTTTTTGATAATTCATGATTTATCTTTGCCGGGTATTTAAAATTAAAAATCATGGAAACAAACAGAAAACATTTTAGCATTAAATTGATCTACTGGATTACACAGGTAGCGTTCTGGCTTTTTGTAATTGCCGGACTTCTAATAATCGGTATTGGCTTTGGATTGATTTTTAACTTGTTTAACACCGACCTCAACCTGCATGTTGGCCTGCCCGTTGCCTTTGATGCTGTGGAGCAGGGAAATCTGCAAATGATGTCGAAATCAATTGGCGTTGAATTTAAAGAAGCCTACGGCAAGATTGGCTTTAACGAACTCCCCGCTTTTATTGGGCGTATTTACGGGATATTTATGCTGATAGTTGCAGGCATTTTCTTTTACATTTTTAAGGTTTTCAGACAGTTTATCAGTAATGTATATTATGGAAAAGTATTTGAAAATCAAAACTTCAGGCTACTGAACCAAATGGGCTACGGACTGCTTATTTTCTGGGTAATTATATTTGCTTATTCGGTATCGCAAAATTTTTTGATAGCCCGGCACCTTACTTTTGAAACTCTGCAATACGCCGGTAATCTTCAGCTAAACTTTGAAGTGGCATTTGCAGGTTTGATCATCATTATGCTCTCACACATTTTTAGCTATGGGGCAAAACTCAGGGAAGACAACGAACTAACAATTTAAGATCATGGCAATTATAGTTAACCTCGATGTAGTGCTGGCCCAACGCAAAATGAGCCTCACCGAATTATCCGGCCAGGTTGGAATAACCATGGCCAACCTTTCGATTCTGAAAAAAGGCAAAGCCAAAGCCATCCGGTTTTCCACCCTCGAAAGTATTTGCAAAACCCTCAACTGCCAGCCTGGAGAAATTTTGGAATACAGGGCTGATGGCCCAACAGAAAGTACATAAATCCTACTCACAATCCAAAAACACTTTTAAAAATGAATAAACTTAAAGAATCTTCAACCATCACCGTAAAAGGCAAAAGACTGGAATGCCCGGTTTGCGGAAACAAAAGATTTTTCACAAGAAGCAGCCTGCTCAACACCCGCGGGCTGACATTCTTCAACCTCGATTGGGCCAACAAAAGCGCCACAAATTACATCTGTGGAAATTGTGGTTATATTTACTGGTTTTATAATTTTTAATTGAAAATATCATGGTCCATATTGCCTATTCTCATTACTATCTCCACATCATTCTTGTTCCCGAATTGGATAGTGCGCTCCAAACAGGCGAAATCAGGGAAAGGATGTATGAGAGGATCGCAGAAATCCTGAAACAGAACCGATCAAAACCTTATGCCATTGGCGGAACAAGCGACCACGTGCACATTGCCTGTACCGGCGTGCTTCGGTTATCCCTTAACGATTTTATCGGAAGGATTAAAAGAGCCTCTGAAAAGTTTATGAGCGATTCAAAACTGATTGAGCATTTCCGATGGCAGGATGGCTACTTTGCCGTAACGCAGGGAAAAACCAGCATGAAAAAACTGATTCATTATATCCGAAACCAGATGGAGTATCATCAGAATGTAAGCTTTAAGCAGGAACTCATCAGGCTGCTGGATGAGAACGCGATCGAATATGATTCAGGGGATATGTTTGATTTTCATCCATAAAAAAACAGCCGGGGGGTTTATCCACACAGGCGCCTGATGAACCAGCCTATGGATTTGCTCCCAACCAGGCAGTAAACGCTGTTCCCGATTTTTCAACACCGCCCGTCCTGTGCATCAAAAACACAATTTTGGCGACCAAAAAAAGGACAACAAGTAGAAATTTACAAGATACATTTTAGATATCGAATAGCTGTAAATTATACGACGGCTCTGAAAAACTATTAGGAAAAGTTGATTTTATTAATTTTGTAGATATGATGATTAAATTTGAAAAAAGATGACACTAAAAGAAAAATTAGCAAAACTTAAAAAACAGCAAGAAGAAAGAACTGCCCCGGATTGGGAGAATTATAAAAAGGTTTGGATAGATTCGGTAAGAGACCTTCAAAATACGATCATGTACAAATGGTTTCAGGATTATGGCAAAGAAGGTTTAATGGAGTTTTCAATAATTCCAACAAAACGCATTGACCCGTACATTGGAGAATATCTAACCACCATTTTAGAGATTACTTTAACAAACAATAAGTACCTCGTATTAGAACCAATTTCAGCTATTACTGCCGATTATGATGGGAAAGTCGAGTTTTATATGAGAGGTAATATTTCCAAAAAGGCCAGTATTCTTCGTAAGATAATTGACGACAAGAAACACGAATGGGTAATTGCCATGTCATACGACCTCCAGGAATATTACAAACTTGACAAAGAGCAACTTGAAAAAATTATCGACCGATGGTTACAGTAAATAATGAAGAAATAAAGCGAGTTTATCACTATTTAGCTACCATTGAGAATGTTTTACAAAGAGAGGTTTCACATGTGAGTGGAAATAAATATCATCTGGATAAAATGGTACCTGAACAGCTTTCTAAGGTTTATTCTACTAAAGAAAAAACTGCTTTAATATTTGTTGACAATCTGATAAGAACAGCCTATGATAATTCCGTAGTTACCCTTGTTGCAACATTTGAACGAATTGTTTTTGCTAAATACAGAACAACCTACGGTAACTTAAAAAACGTTGTTATTAATAATACCGTGAAGCCACTTGACTATTTCGAATCAAGAGAAAAGTTTGTAAATGATAGTATTGAATACTTATCTGGAATAATATCCCTCCTTGAAGGAAAAATTGACATTAACTTGCTTAAAAAACTAAAAATTATAAAAGACCATAGAAATTTTATAGCTCATGGTAAAAGGGACTCTGAGCCCCCAGCGGTTGAATACCCAATTGATGTTATTGTAAAAACCCTTGATGAGATAGTTAGAGAAATTGAAAAATAGTAGGCATTAAGCAACAATTAACCGTTACCATTGGCCTATGATACTTATTCCAAAAAAAAACGCCATATCAGTCCAAAAAACAACATATCCAATAGAAATATTTTAAAAATTTCAACTTTTCAACACCAACCCTCCATTGCCTCAAAAACACTAATTTTGAAGCCTGAAAAAAAGGACGACTGTGAGAAATTTTCTGGATGAACTGAACGATGCCCAACAACAGGCTGTAAAAAACTTTCAAGGCCCGGCCATGGTGATTGCCGGGGCCGGATCAGGAAAAACGAGGGTGTTGACTTACCGGGTTGCCTACATGCTTCAGCAGGGCATAGATGCTTTTAATGTGCTGGCACTTACCTTCACCAACAAGGCTGCCCGTGAAATGAAAGAGCGTATCCTGCAAATTGTGGGAACCACCGATGCCAAAAGCGTATGGATGGGAACATTTCACTCCATTTTTGCGCGGATGCTGCGTGTTGAAGGCCACCTTTTGGGCTATCCTTCAAACTACACGATATACGATACCGATGATTCCAAAAGTTTGATCCGCACAATCGTTAAGGAACTGGCCCTCGATAAAAAGGTTTACCAGCCCGGATATGTGCTGGGAAGGATTTCATCGGCCAAAACCAACCTCATTTCTCCACAGGATTACAATGGCGACATTGAACTAACCAACCAG
>CAYNDN010000054.1:4413-14303 GCA_964395075.1 uncultured Lentimicrobiaceae bacterium
AAAGCCATTCATTGGTAATATTTATTCAATTTACAGCTCCAGGTGCAAAAAATCAAACGCCATGGATTTTGATGATCTGCTCTTCAATACGAACATCCTCCTGCGCGACCATCCTGAAATATTGCTTAAATACCAGAAAAAATTCAGATACATCCTTGTGGATGAGTACCAGGACACCAACTACGCGCAATACCTCATTGTGAAAAAACTGGCTGCACGCCATGAAAATATCTGTGTGGTTGGCGATGATGCCCAGAGTATTTATGCATTCCGTGGTGCAAACATCCAAAACATCTTAAATTTCAAAAACGATTATCCGGATTACAAAACTTACAAACTTGAGCAGAATTACCGGTCAACACAAAACATTGTGAACGCTGCCAACAGCGTAATAGCCAAAAACAAGGAGCAGATTTTCAAAAAAATATGGACAGCCAATGATGAAGGCAACCGGCTCAGGCTTTTCCGCGCCACCACTGATACCGAGGAAGGAAACATGGTAGCCAACGCCATTTTCGAAACCAAAATGAATAACCAGCTACCAAACAGTGATTTCGCCATACTTTACCGCACCAATGCCCAATCGCGATCGATGGAGGAAGCACTCCGGAAACTTAATATTCCCTACCGCATTTACGGCGGGCTGTCATTTTACAACCGCAAAGAAATTAAAGACCTGCTGGCTTATTTCAGGGTAGTGGTAAATCCGGCAGATGAAGAAGCCCTGAAACGCATCATCAATTATCCGGCACGGGGTATTGGCGGCACAACCATCGACAGAATTACCGTAGCAGCCGATAAGCTTGGAAAATCGATGTGGGAAATGATGGAAGCTCTCGACGGGTACGATCTGCGCATCAACCAGGGAATCCAAACCAGGATTTTCAATTTCATCAACCTGATGAAACGGTTTATGGTTCAGCACAAAACCAGCAATGCTTATGAGATTGCATCGGATATTGCACGGGCCAGCGGTATCCTGAAAAACCTGGAAGACGACAAAACCCCTGAAGGCATCAGCAGGGTGGAAAACATCGAGGAGCTGCTTAATGGTATCAAAGAGTTTTCGGAAGCCGAACCTGAAACCGGTGAGGAAGATGACAGCTCCATCCGGTCATTGGATAAATATCTGCAAAATGTTTCGCTGCTCACAGATGCCGACCAAAAAGACGATGATCCCAACAAGGTTTCACTCATGACCATTCATGCCGCCAAAGGGCTGGAGTTTCCCTACGTGTTTGTGGTGGGGCTTGAAGAAAACCTTTTCCCATCCATCATGTCGCTCAACACGCGATCGGACCTGGAAGAGGAGCGCCGGTTGTTTTACGTAGCCATTACCCGGGCCGAGAAACAAGCCACGCTTTCTTATGCCGAAAACCGATACCGTTGGGGTAATCTCACAATGAGCGAGCCCAGCCGGTTTATCGAGGAGGTAGATGAAAAATATATTGATTTTCCCCGAAAGGTGATCAATCACCCAAGCGATAAAACCAGATTCAGGATTGATGATTCTACTGCCGGACTTAAAAAATCACCTACGTATGGGCAGGGACGTTTAAAGAAAATTTCTGATTCGCAAAAGCAGGATGTTAAGGGCGGTGCCGATGAAAAGTTTGCCCCTTCTTCATCCAACGATATCCAGGCAGGAATGCAGGTGCAGCATCAGCGTTTTGGCAAGGGAAAAGTGCTCAATTTAGAGGGCACAGGGGCAAGCCGCAAAGCTACGGTGTTTTTCCCGGTAGTGGGACAGAAGCAGCTATTGCTGAAATTTGCCCGGCTAAAAATTATAGAGTAACTGTGAAATTGTTTTGAAAACTATCTATTTAAATCATGCCGAAACAAACACTGGAAGCCATCACCACAGAGCTGCGCAAAATTTCGGAAAATAAAAACACCTCCGGATTAATTTACAAACAGGGGTATAGTTTATACCTCAACGGCCAGTGCTCAAGGCTTTCGGCATCAGAAAGCCATTTCGAGTTTTCGGTAAACGATACCCACGGCAATTTCTTTGTCAAAGTTGATACCAAACCGATTGTACATTCGGCTTGTACCTGTAAGGCCGTGCCGGTTTGCCGACATCGTACAGCAGCCCTGATGCAGCTTCACGAACTGATAAAACTGGACATTGACCCTGTTCCGGAAGCCGGCATAAAATACACCCGCGAGGGCATGATAAAGCGGGTGACCGAAGAACGCAGAAAAAAGGCACTCAAAGCCAAATATACCATCCAGTATGCTGACAATATTTTTGGTGAACACATGCTCATTAACGAAAAAGGTGTGGAATATATGCTCACTTTCAGGGATTTAATAAACCAAACCGGGTACTGTTCATGTCCTGATTATCGCACCAACAAACTGGGCACCTGCAAACACCTGATGTTCGCCTTCAATCATCTGCAAAATAACCCGGTAATAGATCAAAGCAATCCTCCGGTTTATCCCTTTATCGAAGTTTTTCTTAATCCATTAAGCAACAACAAAATAACATGGTATTATCCCGATAAGCTTTATGGAGAGGTTGCCGAACTCTTTTATAAATATTTCGGCAACAAAAACTATATCGATGATGATGATGCCGAAAAGCTGCTTGGTTTTTTTAACAACCTCGACAGGTTCAGACAGATTTTAGTAAGGCCTGAGGTGTATGACAAAGTGAAAAACATCTCCGAATTAAAAACCTTGCAACGAGCTGAACAAGACAATCCGCTTGATTTTTCAGGCTTCAAAACCAACCTCTATCCCTACCAGAAAGAAGGTGTGCGGTTTGCCACCTTCAGAAAAGGAGCCGTGATTGCCGATGAGTTGGGGTTGGGAAAAACCATCCAGGCTATTGCCACTGCTTTTTTTAAAAAGGAAATCCTGGGATTTGGCAGTACCCTCGTAATTTGTCCGGGCACACTAAAAAAACAGTGGATGGACGAAATCATCAGTCTAACCCACGAAAAACCTTTATTAATTGAAGGTAGCCCTGACGACAGGAAGCAGCAATATTTTAGTGCTGATCACTTTTTCAAGGTGGTGAGTTACGAAACTGTTTTACGGGATAAAGCGATGGTTTCGGAGCTTGATGTTGATTTTGTTATCCTGGATGAAGCCCAGCGGTTGAACGATTATGCTTCAAAAACATCATCAACCATCAAATCCATCCAAAGAAAACACACCCTGGTTTTAACCGGTACACCTATCGAATCGGAACTTATCGATCTGTATTCCATTATTTTATTTGTTGATCCGCAGTTGCTGGCACCGCTTTGGGAATTTTCTTATGAGCATTGCTACTTTGATTCACAAACACAAAATACTATTGTAGGTTACTACAACCTTTCGGGGCTGAAACAAAGGCTCAGACCTGTATTGATTCGCCGGAAACGCAAAGATGTAATCAAACAGTTACCTAACCTTGATCAGTTTGATGTTCCGGTGAAACTCACTTCAGCACAAAAAAAATTGCACATTCGCTTTGCGCGGGAAATCATCCAGGTTTTGGAGAAAAAGATCGTTAGCTCTTATGATCTTCAGCGGGTATTTAAGTTAATTAGCAATTTGCGCATGGTGGCCAATGCTGCATTTCTGGTTGATAAATCAGCAGGCTTTTCCCCAAAAATTGATGAACTGAAACACCTGTTGCTGTCCAAAATCCACATTAGAAAAAGTAACCACAGGGTTGCAGTTTTTACCGAATGGAAAGAAATGCAAAACATGATATCCCGGATGCTCACCATTAACAAACTCCTCTATTTTGAGGTGCCTGCCAATTCCGAAAAAGTTAACCTTGAAGAATTATCCAAATCCCAAATTTTACTTGCCGGGCCGGATTCTGTAAAATTTCCTGACTCAAGCTATCCGGATATCTTTATCAATATGGAAGCCCCAAAATCGGCAAGAGAAAGAAATGACCGCTTTGGCAAAATTGACGAACTTAACAAAACTGACAGCCATTTCACCATCATTAACCTGATTGCAGAAAATGCACTTGAAGCAAAAATAAACGATGGGTTGGAGATTGAATTTAACCTTGCCGACAAGCTTTTTGGTACCGATGATAAACCTATTAGCACCGTAATGAATGCTCACCTGCGTCGTCAACTTACGTCTGCTCTTAAGGATAGTATTGAACAAATGATACTTTCGGATGATGCCAGAGAACCAAAACCTGTTATTGATAATCGACAAATGCGTTTAAATTTTGATGAAGATGAACCGGGGATTATTGACTCAGACCAGATAGCTGAAATGGACAAGTTGCACCAGAAAAAACAAACCATAAGACAGCTGATATCTGATGAGAACATCATGGATGAACTCATCGACAGCGGACTCACCTTAATATCCAAACTCATAAAGGCAGGAACCGGACAAAATATATACCTCGAAAAAGACGGGTTTGAATTTGATGCCGAAGCAGGAAAAATCAACCTCAATCTAAAATTTAAAGAGACAGATTGAGAGCAACTCAGTTTTTAAACAATTTCGTTTTACAACTTTTTGTGCATCATCTTATGGATAATGCCTACTTTTGATATGATTAAAAATGCAGGTCTTGAAAATAACGCTTAATATATTTGTTGGTCTTATTATTTTAAATCTATATTTATGGATTCCGGTTTTGGCAAATCAGAAACCTATCAATATTGATTCTCCGATTTTTCACAAACTCACCAACAAAGATGGCCTTTCGCAGGGAACAATAAACGCTATTGCCCAGGACAAAATGGGATTTATTTGGATCGGAACCAATGATGGTTTGAATCGGTATGATGGTTATGATGTAAAAACCTTTCGGAATACCCCCGGCCATACCAGTTCTATAAGTTCCAATGAAATCAATAGTATTCTTTGCGATGAAAACGGAAAAATATGGATCGGTACATCCCAGGGTTTGAATTATTTCGACACTAAAAAGGTGTGTTTGGTATCTGTAACTTTGCCAGGAACAGCGATAGTTATGCCATTACAGCAATCAAATCGAACTCACAAAATAACCTTTGGGTGGGTACTTACAGTTCAGGTTTTTTTTATATCGATTTTATTAACGATACAGTGATACAATTTTCTTCCGGTTTAACAGGCATAAATGACGCCCCGGACAACCGGGTTTCCGAATTATTTGTGGATAGTAAAGATAATCTTTGGGTGGGTTTTGAATCAGGAGATATTTGTTTTCTGGATCGAGAAGAAATGAGCTGTAGTCCTGTGGATTGTGGGCCGCTTGATGCATTTCAAAAATCACAAAATATTGTCACCGGTTTTGCAGAGGATAAAAACAACCAAATTTGGATTTCCACTTATGGAAGGTCGTTATTAAAGGTGAGTGAAAACAGTTTTCGTGCAAGGCAGATTAACGAAATTTTTAACACACACGAATTTCTGTCAATCGTGTTATGGGATTTACAGTTGGTCAATGACTCATTGCTATGGATTGGAACTGATTTTGATGGCGTAGGGGTTTATAATATACTATCAAAAAAAGTGGTTTATTATGGCGAAGGAGAAACAGAATATGACATTAATTACAAGTCCGTTAAAACCATTTTTCAGGATAGGGACAGCAATATCTGGTTAGGTACCAATGGTAAAGGAATAAATATTTTGAGTCCCAATACCAGAAACTTTCTAACCATTACCAATGCGCGACCTGAATCCATGAAACTCAATTTTTCAAGTGTTCGTAGCTTACTGTTCGAAGATGAAGATAATATTTGGGTTGGCGGTTATGTCGGGCTTCAAAAACTGAACCTTGAAACAAACGCGTCAGAAATATTTTTTCACAACATCAGCTATGCCCTTTGCCAGGATAACGCCGATGAAAATTTGATCTGGATTGGCAATGAAGGAAGCGGCCTGTTTCTGCTCGACAAAAAGGAAAATATATTAACTGATATCCCGCTATGGAAGGATTTACCGCGGGTAAAAGGATCGCCTGTTTCCTTAAACGGCAATAACATTTTTGCTGTTGCCAATAAGAATAAAGACTATCTATATATTTGCTCTGGTGCCGGATTTCATATACTCCATAAAAAAACGTATGAATATGAGTTTTTTCCTGTTAAAGACCAAAATAGCGGAACCGGCGAAATAATCAGTTTAAACGGAATGTTGATTGACACGGATGAGAACGTGTGGCTGACTTCATACCAGGGATATGTGTTTCAGTACATCCCGCAACAAAAAACTTTTATCAATATCCTCGATAAATTCGAAGGACTACCAAAAGAAATCTCCAGGGTTAACTGCATATTTCAATCAACAACTAACCAATATTGGCTCGGGACATCCACAGGATTATATTTGCTCAATTTTAAAGATCACAGCTACAGGAGATTTACTGTTAGTGATGGGTTGCCCAATAATTTTGTGTATGGCATCCTCGAAGATGAAGAGCACAATATATGGTTGAGCACAAATATGGGTATTTGCCGCTTCAACCCCAAAGATATATCAGCAGTTTCGTTTAGTAAAGCAGATGGTTTGCCATGCAATGAATTCAACAGTGCAGCTTTTGCACAGTACGGAACTTCCAGGCTGGTTTTTGGCGGCATTAGCGGCATTGTTGTTTTTAATCCGGCAAATGTTTCCGCTTATCCAATACCCAAGAGTCCGGTTATCAGTGATGTGAAGATTATTGGAGACACAACCCAATATGAATACGCTACATCCTATAATAATACAATTACACTACGACCAGAGCAGGACATTTTTACACTCTACTTTTCTTCCCTGCAGTATTTCATAGCCCACAACAATCGTTATGCTATAAAAATCAACGAAGATAGCGACCATTGGGTTGACTTAAAAGGCGAACGAAAAATTACCATCACTTCACTTCCACCCGGAGAACATACCATCGAACTTAAAGTTGCCAATAATTCGGGGGAATGGTGCAAAACCCCAACAAAAATCAACGTTAAGGTATTACCCTTTTTTAGTGAAACGGTTTACTTTAAACTTATAATTGCCGGATTAGTTGCCCTTGTGGTTGCAGGTATATATTGGTGGAGGATAAGAGAAATTAAAAAACAAAATGAAAAACTGGAACGATTGGTTGATGAACGTACTAATGAACTCAAACACACCAACCTGGAACTGGAGGTGGCTAACCAAACAAAAAATAAATTCTTCTCCATCATTGCTCACGACTTAAAAAATCCATTCAACAGTATGCTCGGTTTCAGCGATATACTGGTAAAAGATTGGGATATTTTACCTGAAGAAGAAAAATTTGAATTTGTTGAGATTATCCGCAATACAACCGAAGACACATTCCAATTGTTGGTTAACTTGCTGGAGTGGTCAAGGATTCAGAAAAAGGAAATTAAATTTAACCCCATGAAGCTAAAGTTAAATGCTTTAGCCAACGATGTAATTAACCAATTGAAAGGAGACGCATTTTTCAAAAATATCAGGATTACTAATGACATCGGGCATGAAATCGATGTTGTTGCTGATCAAAATATGATACATACCGTTTTACGAAATTTGATTTCAAACGCCATAAAATTCACCCCTAAAAATGGCAAAATCACACTTACAGCAGAAGCCACCGAAGCTGAAACTAAATGCTGTGTTTCCGACACTGGTGTAGGGATAGCCAAAGAAGTAGCCGAAAAGCTATTTAATTTACAATACAGAAACACCTCAAAAGGTACTGAAGGTGAATCAGGTACCGGCCTTGGCCTGGTGTTGAGCCAGGAATTTATCAAAAGGCACAATGGTAATTTTTCGGTAGAAAGTGAACCGGGTAAAGGCAGCACATTCTGTTTTATCATACCCAAAAATCTTTCGTAAATATGTTGCTGATCATCGACAATCAAAATGTCTTTATCAAAAAGTTTGAATCAACCTTTTTGGCGAGGCAAAGCATCCCTTATATGATGCTTAACCATAATGATCCTGTTAGAATTCCTGAGAAGGCCAGGGTGTCTGGAATTATTTTATCGGGAGGCAGAGGCAACCCTTTTAAGCCATTAAACCTCACCACCAATTTTATCGCTCTTTCCAGGTTTAATGTTCCGGTGATTGGATTTTGTCTGGGACACGAAATTATTGGGGTTTATTACGGTGGTCAGATCGACAAACTACCGGGTTACTACAACAACCGTGAGCCAATAAAAATCCTCAATGCTGATGATGCAGTTTTTTCAGATCTTGAGGAAAACACGATTGCCCTTGCACGCAGGCACAGCTTTCATGTTTCGGAATTACCTGACGGCTTTACCCGCCTTGCTGAATCAAAGATAACTCCCAACGAAATTATCAGGCATAACACCAGGCCCATCTATGGTTTCCAGGGGCATCCGGAGGCGTCGGGAAAGATCGGCTTACACATCATGACTAACTTTTTCAGGATGTGTGGTTTTGAAATTTAAAAAACATCAAAAAAAATTCATCAGGGTTACCTCCAAATCAAAATAATTATATTTTCGCGCCGCTTTCCAAAAAGATATGTGTGTTTGGGTAAATGAAAGCCAATTAGGTTTTTTGCAACCGATCAGGAAGCATTAACAAAATCAAACTTCCCACCCGGTGCACATAAGTACATTTTCAACATTTATTCATTAATTTCAAGACCTTGTCATGCTACTTATTGTTGACAATCAAAGTAGTTTCATCAAGAAGTTCAAACGGAACTTTTTGTCAGAACAATCGTTCGATTATATCGTTATCGATCATAATCAACCCATTATCCTTTCTGCTCAAGCCGAGGTTAAAGGCCTGATGCTCTCTGGTGGCCGTGGCAATCCTTATGAGCCGCTCAATCTCACCGCCGATTTTATTTCGCTGATGAATTTCAATGTGCCTACAATCGGATTTTGCCTTAGCCACGAAATAATTGCAGTTGCCTATCGCGGACGTATAAAAAAACTGCCTGAGTATCATCAGAAAAAAATCCCGATCCATATTACTCAGCCAGACGACCCCATTTTTGAAGGACTCAACAAGGATGAAGTGTTTTTATCCCGCAGACATCATTTTCATGTTTCTGACCTGCCACCCAATTTTATTTGTTTGGCCGAATCGGAACTTACACCTAATGAGATTATCAAACATAAGGAAAAGCCAATCTATGGTTTTCAGGCACATCCCGAAGTTTCCGGAGAAGACGGGTTGCTCATGGTATCAAACTTTTTAAGAATGTGTGGATTTGAAGTTAACTAAAAAATGAAAGTTGCAATTATTTATAACAAAGACGCCTCAAGGGTTATCAACAAATTCGGGATGCAAAACCGGGAAATGTACAAGCCCGAAACAGTGAAAAAAGTAGCCAAATGTTTGGAAGAAGGTGGACACAACGTGGGCATAATTGACGGTGACATGCACGTGATTGAACGATTACAGGACTTTATGCCACGTGTTGTGGAAGGCGAAAAAATGGGCATGGTTTTTAACATGGCGTATGGTATCCAGGGCGAAAGTCGCTATACACACATCCCGGCCATGCTCGAAATGCTGGGAATCCCTTATGTGGGTTCCTCCCCCGCCGGCCACGCTCTGGCCCTCGATAAGGTAGTTACTAAAATGATCCTCCAACAACATGGATTGCCCACACCGAAGTTCTGGGTTTTTTCAACCGGCAAAATCATCGAAACTGACGTGGAGTTTCCGGTGATTGTTAAACCCAAAATGGAATCCGTTTCATTCGGGCTTCGCATTGTGGACAATTATGAAGATTTGCGTGAAGCAGTGGAATATATTGTTGCTGAATTTAACCAGCCTGCACTGGTGGAACAGTTTATCTCAGGAAGGGAATTTGCAGTGGGATTGCTCGGCAATAATCCGGTGGAAGCTCTGCCGGTACTTGAGATAGACCTTGAAAATAATCCCAACGCCATCCAAACCTTTGAACACAAAAGCAAAGCACCTAAAAGAAAAATCTGCCCTGCCCC
>CAYNDN010000054.1:14313-15337 GCA_964395075.1 uncultured Lentimicrobiaceae bacterium
TTAACTGCGGAACAAAATGCTGAAATGGTAAAACTCAGCATTGATGCATTTAATGCACTACAGCTAAAGGATTTTGCCCGTGTGGATTTCAGGATGGACCAACAGGGCAATATGTTTATCCTTGAACTGAATTCGATGGCCAGCCTGGGACAGACAGGATCATATCCGCACGCAGCCAGCGTAGCAGGTTACGATTACAAGGCCCTTGTAAATAAGATGCTTGATGTGGCTGTAAACCGCTATTTCACCACATCGGAGTTTGCTACCGAAGCCGAAAAGGTTTACACAAAAGTCCCGGCGCATGTAAGGATTCGCGGTTTCCTTCGCGGTCGTCAAACCCAGGTTGAAGGCCTGCTTAGAGAAATGGTAAACATCAACACACATGTGCGCAACATCGAGGGCATCAAGAAACTCTCCAATATCATCAAAACACAATTCAGCCAGATGGGTTTTACCTATCGGCCTTACCCTCAGGTTGAGGTGGGGAGTGCCATGTATTTTTCCAATATTGAGGAAGATAACACTGACATCTTGTTGCTCGCCAATATCGACAATGATTCCAAAAGTTCGGAACACGAATATTATCAGGACAACGAGCAAAAGATATACGGAAGTGGTGTTTGGGAAAATAAAGGCGGATTGGTTGTTTTGATTTCGGCATTGCAGGCCTTGCGGTTTATAAGGCAACTGAGAAAACTAAAAATCGGTGTCTTGATCACAAGCGACAATACCCTCCAGGGGAAATACACCGCAAGCTTGATTGGCCAAATATCCCAATCGGCAAATTATGTGATTGGTACACATGGGGCTTCACTAAACGATTCAGTAGTAACTTCCCGATCAGGAGCGGCAGCCTACCTTTGCCAGTTAAACCTTAAAAATAACACCGATGCAAGCCATGTTTCAAAAGCAACCGGAAAATTTACCAGGCTTATTGCTGCCTGTACAGAGATATCAAACCCGGGTGAAGGCCTCGTAATTGCCCCTTCAAACATGCAGATTGAATCGAAAATAACCGAGCCTT
>CAYNDN010000055.1:0-3406 GCA_964395075.1 uncultured Lentimicrobiaceae bacterium
AATGGCGGGTCGCCACCATCAAAATCCCAGGAAACATCTATGATCTCGATGCTGTCGGCCGATTTGTTTTCGTAAAAAAAATCGACCACAGGGTTTTTAATGAAGACATTTTCTTCAGGTTCGCGCATGATTTCAACTTCGGGCATATCGAAAACTTCAACAGGAAGCATGGTGTCGCGCACACAAAAATACTGGTCGGTAACTTCAAAAAGGTATTCAGTTTCACAAAGGCCATAGGCAATGGAATCGTTCCAGTAAAGGGTATCTAATGTGGGCCATTCATAGGAGTACGGTGACCATCCCCCGGATACCTCCACCACAAGTTCTCCCTTGCAGGTGCCCGGGCATCCCATTCTGGTCTGCTTTACTTCATCAAAATGCATCCTGGGAAACAGCCAAATCTGTACACTATCAACACAGGTTATTAAGCCCAGGCTGTCAGTAATGGAAACATAAACCTTTGTCGTATCCAGCCTTGGGGTCACATCCACACAGCGGGCAGTGTCATATTCTATAAATAGACCAGGGTCGTCAGTAGTCCATTGGTACATTAGTGCGAGCGTGTCGGGTTCTACACAAAGCGTAACCGGATAAGTATAGCATGTTTCAATGGTATCCACCATATCTATTGAGGCATTCTGAAAAAATACCCAGGTGCTGTCCTCAACTATATCCATCGAATCTGTAATGCAGGTTACGTAAAACCAACCATAATCATTTGCCCATATAGTTTGTGTTGTATCCCCGGTGTTCCACTGGTAAAACTGGAATCCCTCTCCGGCATCCAGCCTTGCACTGTCAGCAAAACAAGCCAGTGTGGTATCAAGCAGTTGAGGCTCCTGCGCCATAACATGCCCATGATATGCTGCAAAAAGTAAAACCGGCAGGATGAAGGCAGCCCGGAAAACTTTTTTTACCTTATGATTAATCGTATTCATTCGAAAATTTCAGTTTTGGTTGCGAAAATATAGATAATTCATTAATCCGTGAATACATTAATATATTCCATTTGCAAGCATCATCAATGTGCAGTTTTCTACTACGTCGATTTTTTTTTCAGTGGCCAGCACTTTCAGTTCATTATTTTCGGTACCCGGATTCATGATCAAACGCTTTGGCTTCAACCGGTTTAGGATGTAATCGTAGTAAGGCGGTTGGTTTCTTGGGCCGATATAAAGCGTTACAGTATCAACATTTTCAACAATTGGAAATCCGGTTTGTATGGGAGTTTTCCCAATTTGTTCTTCACGAAGGCCAATGGCAGTAACATTATGGCCAAATCTGCTCAATTCAGTTACTGCAGCATACGAATACCTGAAAGGCCGTGGGCTTGCGCCAATAACTACCGTTTTTTTACTTTGATGATCCAAGATTGATGTTTCCCTTTTCAATGCAAAGATTCGTGATTTATTGCTGTAACCTGAAAAATTTTCAGTCTTATTAATTTTTGAAATTACTGGTTTTTAGGTCTTAATAAAAAGGTTGCATGTATCCCTGTCATAAAGTCATTGTAAATGAGGTCCTTAGCTGACGAAATTTCAGCATCTGAACAATTTTTACAGGTGGCAGGTAAATTGATCGAATCATCCGGCATTAAAAAATATGAAAGGAGAATAGATATGAACTTTAACAATTTCACAATAAAGGCGCAGGAGACTGTTCAAAAAGCTCAAGAATTGGCACAAAGCAGCCAGCATCCTCAAATTGAGACTGCCCACCTTTTGAAAGGTATCTTCGCTGCCGGTGAAAATGTAATTCCATTTTTGCTTAAAAAACTGGAAGTGAATATGGGGTTAATTCAGGCCGGACTTGAAAAAATATTGACCGCATACCCCAAACAAACCGGTGGGCAGGTGTATTTGTCTGCCGATGCAAACACAGCACTACAAAAGGCCATGTCGTTTCTAAAGGAATTTGGTGATGATTTTGTTTCCATAGAGCATATCCTGCTCGGGCTTATCACGATAAAAGATAAAACATCAGGACTGCTAACCGAAAACGGGGTGACGCGCAAAAATTTAGTTGAAGCCATCACGGATTTGCGGAAAGGTGAAAAAGTAAAAAGTCCCAATGCGGAGGATACCTACAACGCCCTGAATCGTTATGCCCGCAATTTAAATGAACTGGCCTCGCAGGGTAAACTCGATCCTGTGATTGGCCGCGACGAGGAGATCAGGCGTATTTTGCAGATTTTGTCAAGAAGAACCAAAAACAATCCGATCCTGATCGGCGAACCAGGAGTTGGTAAAACCGCCATTGCCGAAGGTATCGCCCACCGGATCATTAATGGTGATGTGCCTGAAAACCTGAAATCAAAACACATTTTCTCGCTGGATATGGGCGCCCTGGTTGCAGGAGCAAAATACAAGGGTGAGTTTGAGGAACGCCTCAAAAGTGTGGTTAAGGAGGTTGTTGGTGCCGACGGTGAGATCATCATGTTTATCGATGAGATCCATACACTGGTTGGAGCCGGTGCCGGCGAAGGTGCCATGGATGCGGCCAACATCCTGAAACCGGCCCTTGCACGGGGCGAGCTACGTGCCATTGGTGCAACCACGCTCAGGGAATATCAAAAATACTTTGAAAAAGACAAAGCCCTGGAGCGCAGGTTTCAAATTGTAATGGTGAAGGAGCCTGATACGCTCGATGCCATCTCTATTTTGCGTGGTTTGAAAGAACGATATGAAACACACCATCATGTAAGAATTAAGGATGATGCTATCATTTCGGCTGTGGAACTTTCGCAGCGATACATCAGCGACCGCTTCCTGCCCGACAAAGCAATCGACCTCATTGATGAAGCCGCATCAAAGCTCAGATTAGAAATCAACTCGCTACCTGAGGAGCTCGATGAAATCGAACGCCGGATCAGGCACCTCGAAATTGAACGGGAAGCCATAAAACGGGAGAAGGATAAAATTAAACTTGCCCAATTGAAAGAAGATATCGCCAACCTTTCCGAAAAGCGGAATCATTTGCGAGCCAAATGGCAATCTGAAAAGGATGTGGTTGAATCGATTCAGAACCGCAAAAAGGAAATCGAGAATCTAAAACTCCAGGCCGATCAGGCTGAACGGGACGGAAACTTTGGGAAAGTGGCCGAGATACGTTACGGGCGCATAAAGCAGGCCGAAGAAGACCTCGAAAAACTCAAGGTGAAGCTGGCAGATATGCAGGGCGAAAACCCCATGATCAACGAAGAGGTGAATGCCGAAAATATCGCTGAGATTGTAGCAAGATGGACTGGAATACCGGTGAGCCGCATGTTGCAGAGCGAACGTGAAAAATTGTTGAATCTCGAAACAAAGCTGCATGATCGGGTGGTTGGCGGATAGTGTCGGTGCGAATTCACCTTCCTGGATGTAGGAGCGGGTCGCCAACACGGTTTCCAGAGTGAAAATGGTCG
>CAYNDN010000055.1:3416-5721 GCA_964395075.1 uncultured Lentimicrobiaceae bacterium
CTTTAATGATGAAAACTCCATGGTTCGGATCGATATGTCGGAATACCAGGAACGCCATACGGTTTCGCGGCTCATCGGTGCGCCTCCCGGATATGTGGGCTACGACGAAAGCGGCCAGCTTACTGAGGCCGTTCGCCGTAAACCTTATTCGGTGGTGCTGCTCGATGAGGTAGAAAAAGCCCATCCGGATGTTTTCAATATTCTTTTGCAGGTGCTTGACGATGGCCGGCTTACCGATAATAAAGGCCGACTGGTGGATTTTAAAAACACCATTATTATCATGACTTCAAATATCGGCTCGCACCTCGTACAGGAAAGGCTGGGCGCACAAAATGGTGGTGGGGATGAGGAGAAGTTCGAACAAACAAGACGCGAGGTTTTCGAGGTACTCAAAAAAACCATTCGCCCCGAATTTATTAACAGGGTGGATGAGATCATCATGTTCAGGCCACTATCTGAAAAGCAAATACGCGAAATTGCCAGATTGCAAATCAGGCTTTTGGCGAAAAAGCTGCATACAAACGGAATTGATCTGGAGGTTGATGAAAAGGCTGTAGCCTGGATTTCCAGGGCAGGTTTTGATCCGCAGTATGGGGCCAGGCCTGTTAAAAGGGTCATCCAAAGGTATGTAATGAATGAACTGTCTAAAATGATCCTGGCGGGGAAAATCAACCGTGACGACCGCATTCTGATTACAACGGATGGCGATGCACTGGCTTTTAAAAATGAACCTGAAAAACAGCTCACCGAATAATTCGGTTGCCAATGTTTGGTCTGGCTGACTAACATTTAATTCTGAACCAATCGAATTAACAATTATTGGATTCAGAATAGAATTTTTAAGCCCTCTGTAAAATTATTGTGCTCTGATAATGAGGATGTTATTTTGCATGGGGCTTTTGTTTTGGTATTCCTTAAATTGGGAAGACCCTATTTGAAGACGAAAAAAACAGGATGTAAATTTGTTTTATATCACTAAATTTTACTATAATTGTGTGCTATAAAGGATTTGGACTTTAGGGGCAGTTTGAAGAACTAACGTTACTACCACGGCTACAAAATATGAAATGAATTGCCCCGCCGGTCTGGAGGATTATATTGCTATCGAATAACAAATTGAAATATAGTGATTTACTAAAATTTTAACAGCCTATGGTAGATGAATTTACTTAGGATTATTCCTTATCCACAAATCAATCATGATCAAACCGAATCATGCAAATCAAACCAACGTATTTTTAATTAATAATTTAAACCTAATGTTTATGAAAAAATTTACGATTTTATTTTTTTTAACAGGATTTTTGTTTGTTAGCACAACCATGAAAGCTCAGCCGGGTTGTGGTGATGCAGATCAAGGACTTTTAACCATTACTGATGCCTGGCAAACCTTAACCGGTGAGGCCGGGATAATACCGTACTGGTCATTTGATGCTGTTGCAGGAATGGAGTATAGTTTTAGTTCATGTTTATGCAATGAGGATACCTATTTGCGTATTTATGATGATACTTATGCTCAGGTTGCATTCAACGATGACAATGGTCCACATTGTTCAGGTACAACCTCCTCAATAGATTGGACCTGCACAACCAGTGGTACATATTATGTTTCTATTTCGCACTATTTTTGTGATCCTTTTCAAAATGCCTGGACTTTCGAGTACAAGTATGAAATTCCTCCTCCACCTCTTGAAAATGATGAGTGTGAAGATGCTGAGGCTATTGGTGAGGTTGTCGATTATCCGTTTAATACAGATTTAGCAACAACCAGTGGTGTCGGAACCCACAGTATTGGTAAGGATATTTGGTATGTTTATACGGCCACAGGTGATGGAACAATTGATGTTGGACTATGTGGAAGTTCTTTTGATACCAAGCTTGCAGTTTGGGAGGAATGCGGCGTAAACGAACTTGCCTATAATGATGACGGATGTTTTTCGAAAGCTTTGCAATCAAATGTATCTGATATAGATGTTCTGGAAGGGGAAGATTATTATATTCAGGTTGGTGGTTATTCAACCAACTCTGGTGATGGTTTACTCACCATTGAATTTACAATTGCGCCTGATTGCCCTCAGCCGACAGACCTCACCGCAACAAGTATCACTTCCACATCAGCCGAACTCGCCTGGACCGAATCAGGGGAAGCCACCGTTTGGAATGTTGAACTTGGTGAGAGTGGATTTACACCAACCGGAACACCAACAGATGCCGGTGTTGATAATCCGTTTTTGGCAGATGGTTTAACACCTGTTACGGCTTATGACTTTTATGTTCAGGCCGATTGCGATGCGAAAGCTGTTAG
>CAYNDN010000055.1:5731-15150 GCA_964395075.1 uncultured Lentimicrobiaceae bacterium
TGTTAGTGACTGGTCAGGACCTTACACTTTCACTACTTTATGCGACGCTATTGTTACTTTACCATGGACTGAGGGTTTTGAAAATGCTACAATACCTGATGCCCCGGATTGCTGGTTTATCGAAAACGGCGATTGGGCAACAACAAATAATTCATCCACTACCAATGACGCTGATGCAAGAACCGGTACACAGTTCCTGCGCGAGAAATATGGTGCAACCAATGAATTTGTTTGGACCCCGGGATTCCAGTTGGAACAAGGTACTTCCTACGATTTCTCATTCTGGTGGGCCGGCGACAATTACTCCGGATGGACAGGTGATGTATTTTACAATACCGATGCCAGCTCAATTGATGCCATACAACTTGGTCAATCATTTGTTGAGTCAACTCAGGCAACCACAAAAAATTATGCACAGGTTACCAATAGCTTTATGCCTGATGTATCCGGTGTGTATTACTTTGCGATCAGGGTGAATGCAAGCTATAGTCCCTGGTATCTGAGTTTTGATGATTTTTCATTAGACCTGACTCCTGATTGCATGGCACCAACCAGTCTTACTGCCTCAAATATCACTTCAACATCAGCCGAATTAGGATGGACTGAAGCCGGCGATGCCACTGTTTGGAATGTTGAACTTGGCGAGAGTGGATTTACACCAACCGGAACACCGACAGATCCTGGTGTTGATAATCCATTTTTAATAGATGGTTTAACACCTGCAACAGCTTACGACTTTTATGTTCAGGCCGATTGCGGCACAAAAGATGCCAGTACCTGGTCAGGCCCGTTTACATTCACCACTTTGTGCGCAACTGTTGATGTATTTCCTTTTGTCGAATCTTTTGAGGATGACTCAGAAACCCGCGGTTGCTGGACACAAATTCAGGAAGTTGGTACTGCCGACTGGACCTTTGCCTCCGGCTCATCAGGTGGCACAGTTTCATCTGCGTATGACGGTGTTTTAAATGCCAGATTTGTTTCTACTTCAGGATCTTCGTCACCCGTTACCAAACTGGTATCTCCGGTGCTTGATTTATCAGGAATGGAGTATCCTAAGTTGAGCTTTTACTATGCACAGGAATTGTGGTATTCTGACCAGAATGAAACAAAAGTTTATTACAGAATTAGCGATGTTGACCCCTGGATGGAAATAGCTCACTATACTGAGAATGTTGATGCATGGACAGAAGTATGGCTTGACCTTCCCGAACCTTCAGCTAATTACCAAATTGCCTTTGAAGGTATCAATAACTGGGGCCGTGCAAATGTGGTTGATTTGGTTACTGTTGACGATTACCCACCCAGTATTGTGAGTGGTGTTGTTACTGACTTTGACAACGGTAATCCGATTGGTAACGTGGAAATCAATATAACACCAGGTGATATTCAGGTTTTCACCAATGCAAATGGTGAATATGAAGTTGAACTGGAAGTTGGAGTATATGATCTAACATTCACTCATCCTGACTATAATCCTGCCACTGAGAGTGGAGTGGAAGTGCTGTCAGGCGAAATTACAACCGTAGATGTTGAACTGACACCGCTCGAAATACCACTGTGTGCACAATTGGTAGGGCCCGCCGACAACTCAAATAACAACCTGCCCGAGTCAACAACCCTTGAATGGGCTCCCGATCCGGCATCTTCACCTGCTGATGGCTATATTATTTTATTGTATAACAATACAGATGATGTGTGGGTTGAAAATGAAACAGATTTGGGTGATGTTACCACCTACACTCCCGTTGACGGATTCGATTGGGGAAAACAATATGCCTGGATGATTTTGCCCTATAATATTATGGGTCAGCCGGAAGCATGTACCATTTGGTCTTTCAATACATCCTTTTCAGGTATTATGCAGGGTGTTGTTACCGATGATGAAACAGGTTTGCCGTTGCCAGGTGTTGATGTGACGATCGAACAGAAATTCCCCAATCCGGGTAATGTGTTTAACCTCGTAACCGATGATAACGGCGAATACAGCTTCGAATGGGAATCTGCAGTGTATGATGTAACTTTTTCCAAATATGCATACAAAACCAGTGCGTTTAATAATCAATCTATTTATACCAACCAGGTTACCCAATTAGATGTTGAACTGATACCGGAACCGCTTTATCCGGTGCCTTTCCTCGAAGACTGGTCCTCCGGTTCTTTCGATACCCAAAATTGGACAGTTGATGGTTTTAACTGGGAGATCGAAACCTATGGAAATCCCAGCCTATCAGCATTGTTTTATTATTATCCTTATGACTGGGACTATGAGCAACCCTTAACAAGTTTCTTCATCGATGCACAAAATGAAAATGAAGTTTACCTGCAATTCGATCTGGAGCTATACGATTTCGATCTTGGCGGAACGGAAGGCATGACGATCCGGGTTTTTGATGGAAACAACTGGCATGTCATTGATTCTTTCCTGAACTTTGGAAGTTTTGGGTTTTCAAGTTTCACCTATGATATTACCGATATTGCCGCTGGAAACATCATCCGTGTTGAATTTATGGCCTTTGGAGTATATACAGATTATATTTTCGGGTGGAATATCGACAATATCCTGGTTACCAACGAATTGTTTGAAGTTGATAAGGACAAAATTTCTGAAGTGATATTCTACGATGATACAAAGCAAATAGATATTACGCTGTTTAACTATGGTGCCGGTGCGCTTGAGTGGGAAGCACAATTGCTTGCGAAAGCCAACTGGTTGCTGCTCGAACCTACTTCGGGTACAATAATGCCCGGAAGCGAAACCATTACTTTAACACTCGATGGCGGTGAAGCTGCCAAAGAAGATAATAACGAACAGATTATTCTTACGATAAATGAGGATCTGATTGAGTTTATTATAGATGTTGAAATGAAACATTACGAAGAAGAGGGTCAGGAAATCATGATCCCGGGTAAAGATGAGTGGGGCTATATCTCCAGCTATGTGAATATGGAAAACAAAATGTCGCTCGAAGATGCCATGGCCGACATTGAAGAAGATATAATCATCATGGTAGGAACACAGGGTATTTACTGGCCCATACATGAAATTAATACCATCGGCGATTATGACAATTATGAAGGTTATAAAATTAAGATGGGTGAGGTTAACTCACTTGCATTCCTCGGCCAGATGGTTGAAGACCAAACCGTAACCTTCCCTGCCGGAACTTTCATCATCCCGATTCTTTCGGAAGAGCCTGTTGATGTTATGGAAATGTTGGAGAACGAGGCCGTTGAGTTTGCTTTTGGAATCGATGGTACAATTTACTGGCCTGAAGGGCCAATTTATACCCTCGAAACATTCTATCCGGGATATGGCTACCTGATTAAGTTTAATGCCGAAACCACCCTTGATTTTGGTGCAGGATTGCCCAAGGATGTGAAACCTAATACGCCTCCGGCATTCGAAAATATTACCGCCTGGAATGATGTTTACAGGACCGGTGATTTCCACATGGTTGGAATTTCTAATGAGGCTGCCAGCGAATTGGAAGCCGGCGATATTGTTGGTGTATTTAATATCGAAGGTCAGTGCACAGGTATGATGAATTATACCGGCAAGGGCGAAGCAATAGGTATTCCGGTTTATGCAGATGATGTTACTACCGAAGCCGTTGATGGCATGATAGAATATGAGCCGTTGATTATGAAGGTATTCAGGGATGGACAGGAAATTATGTTAACTCCTGTTTACAGCACAGATATGCCCAACTCAGATGGTTTATTTGCTGTGAACGGCGTTTCGATGATCCTTAGCTTCAAAGAAGGTGCAACTGCTATTGGAGAAGATAACGTTCAGGAGGTTGTGGTTTATCCAAACCCATCAAATGGTATTTTTAATGTCAGCGGTATTGGCGCAGCCATCGAACTGCAGGTTACCAATTCACACGGTCAGATAATTGTAACCGATAAGGTGAATGATGATTATGTACTCGATATATCAGATCAGCCCACCGGTGTTTATTTCATCAGGCTGGTTAGCGAAGAAGGTATTAAATTAGTAAAAGTTGTTAAGCAATAATAACCCTTTAGAGGGATAGCACTCAAAAAACCTGTCCGGGCTAATCCGGGCAGGTTTTTTTTTAATTTTGCGCATTCTAAAAATTAGCAAATACCACACATGGAAAAACTTATCGGGAAGTCGGTTTACAAATTACAATCCCTGGCTACAGGCCGGATTTTTGATGATTCAGGTTGGATACTCGAAGATGATCAATCTGATAAACCAACGCTAATCAGGGCATTGTACGAAAAAAAGCAATTGGAACTAAAAGGAAAAGATTATGGTTTTTACACTTTTGCCGACTGGCTCCCGGTCTATAAAACGTTAAAAGGGTCTTCAGCACCTGTAACCTACAAAAGTGAGCGACTTGCTGATCATCTTGGTTTGAAAAACCTGTTTATCACTTTCAGTGGCTACTGGCCCGAAAAAGGTGCTCACATGCGCACCTGCTCTTTCAAAGAAACCGAAGCCTACTCCGTGTGTGCCAGGCTCGAATCCATACATGATAAAACACTGGTTGTAGCATCTGCCGGCAACACAGCGAGAGCTTTTGCACGGGTTTGTTCTGACAATGATATTCCATTGCTGCTCTGCATTCCTGAGGATCGGATTGATGTTATGTGGTTTGATGAACCCGTAAAAAGTTGCGTTAAATTGGTGGTATCCGGAAAGGGAAGTGATTATTTCGATGCCATTCATCTGTCGAACCTGGCCGGAGAGAAGGACATGTTTGTGATGGAAGGCGGTGCAAAAAATGTTGCCCGCCGCGATGGAATGGGCACAACGGTGCTGTCGGCAGCGACCACAATTGGTCAAATTCCCGATTATTATTTTCAGGCAGTGGGAAGCGGAACCGGTGCCATCGCCGCATGGGAAGCCAACCTTCGCCTGCTTGAAGATGGCAGGTTTGGGAGTAAAAAAATGAAACTCATCGTTTCTCAAAATGAGCCGTTTATTCCATTATATCATGCCTGGAATAAACGCGTCAGGGAACTCGATATCCCGGATCAGCAACTTGCCCGCGAGCAGGTTGCCGAGATTGATGCCAAGGTGCTTTCAAACCGGAAACCACCTTATGGCCTGGCTGGTGGATTGTACGATGCGTTGGAAGATTCGAATGGTGAGGTGGTAACTGTTTCAAATGAAAAAGCCAGGGCTGCAGCCAAAACATTTTTGGAACTGGAAGGCAACGACATTCATCCGGCTGCCGCAGTGGCAACAGCTTCATTGGTAGATGCTGTGAAAGAAAATAAAGTTGACAATGATGCTGTTGTTATGCTCAACATTACAGGCGGCGGAGAGGAACGGTTCAAGGTCGAGCATACGTTGCACTATCTGAAACCGGAGCTGGTTTTTGATATTGATCCTGATATTGATGAAGTAAAGGCAAAATTGGAAAAACTTTTTTAGCATTACATTCAGTTTTATCGTTAATTTCAAGATACATAATAACAACTTTGAAAATTATAATTATTTAAGCCAACCCGGTTTGGCGTAGCGGATGCTACACCCCGACAACAAACAACGAACAACAAACAACAAATTGAGCGAAGCGAAATCCCGAGAGCGAAGCGATTCGGGACAACAAACAACAAACAACGAATAACCATTAACAAATACCTCCCATTGAAGACGGCAATAGTTTCCGTAATCAACGACCTGGTCACCGATCAAAGGGTGAACAAAACCTGTAATGTACTGCGTGAACTGGGTTTTGAAGTATTGCTGGTTGGAAGGGTAAAACGTGATTCAATGCCGCTACCCAACCGCAATTACCGGATGCATCGCATGAAACTGCTTTTTGAAAAAGGCCCGCTTTTCTATGCTGAATACAACATCCGGCTGTTACTGTTTTTGCTAACACACAAGGCAGATTTGCTGTTTTCGAATGATCTGGATACCCTGCTTCCTAATTTTCTTGTCTCAAAGTTCAGGCATTCAAACCTGGTTTACGACAGCCATGAATATTTTACGGAGACACCCGAGCTGATCAACCGCAAATTTGTACAGGGTGTTTGGAAAAGCATCGAGCGTTGGATATTTCCGAAGTTGAAAGATGTTATTACGGTGAATGAGTCCATTGCCAACCTATTCCATGACTTGTATGGGAACAAAGTGGCGGTGGTTAGAAATATCCCCCCTGTTCCGGCTGAGCAGATTCAGGCTGAACCAAAATACAGCATTCCGGCCGGGAAACCGATTGTACTCTTGCAGGGATCTGGCATTAATATTCATCGCGGAGCTGAGGAACTGGTGCAAGCCATGCAGTTTGTGGAAGTCGCCCAACTGGTTATTGTGGGTGGCGGCGATGTGATCGAGATACTGAAAAAGATGGCCATAGATTTAAAGCAGGAAAACAAAATCATTTTCATCCCAAAAGTGCCCTTCGAAGAGCTTCGGTATTATACCTCCAAGGCTACCCTCGGTGTTTCATTGGATAAGGGTACCAACATCAATTACCGCTTCATGCTGCCCAACAAGCTGTTCGAATATATCCATGCCGGAATACCTGTGCTGGTCTCACCCATGGTTGAAATGAAAAAGATTGTGGATAAATATGAGGTGGGTGAAACCATCGAAAATCATCATCCAAAAGATATTGCCGGTCATATTTCAAAAATGATCACCGATAAGATTAAACTAAATTATTATCGGGAGAATTGTAAAACGGCAGCAGCAGAACTCAACTGGGATATCGAAAAACAGGTATTGATCAAAGTGCTTCAAAAATATGCCTGACCGTCATTTACATATCGTCTCTTTCGATGTGCCTTTTCCGGCAAATTATGGTGGTGTAATTGATGTGTTTTATAAACTTGTGGCACTTAAAAAGGCTGATGTAAAAGTCCATTTGCATTGTTTTGATTATGGCCGGGGGCAGGCAGCGGAGCTGGATGAGCTTTGTGAAACAGTAAACTATTATCCCAGGCAAACAGGCATAAAAGCAAATCTTTCGTCGAAGCCTTACATCGTTAACAGCCGGCAATCCAATGATTTGATCAATAATTTATTGCAGGATGATTATCCCATCCTGTTCGAAGGTTTGCACTCCTGTTTTTATCTGGATGATATCCGGCTAAAAAAACGGATGAAGGTGTATCGCGAAAGCAACATCGAACACCATTATTATTACCATCTTTTCAGGGATGAGAAAAACTGGTTCAAAAAACTGTTTTTTGCCGTCGAAAGCTTTCGCTTAAAGCGATACCAAAAAGTGCTGAATCATGCCGATCTGATGCTCGTGGTTTCGCAGAGTGATACGGATTATTTGAAAAGCCATTTCCCGGAAAAGCATGTGGAATATCTGCCCAGTTTCCATCCCAACCATGATTTTACTGTTATTCCCGGAAAGGGTGAATATGTTCTTTACCACGGCAAACTATCAGTAACCGAAAATTACAAAGCCGCTGAATATCTTATCAAAAATATCTTCTCCAAAATTTCCCAAAAATTGATTATTGTTGGCATGGACCCGCCAAAGCAGCTTCAGGATTTATGTGCTAATCATCAAAATTTGGAATTGATCCAAAACCCTGAAGATGATGAAATGTTCAGCCTCATCCAAAATGCCCAGGCCAATATCCTGGTTACTTTCCAGGCTACCGGACTAAAATTGAAACTGTTGAATACTTTGTACAAAGGGCGGTTTTGCATTGTGAATCCCGGGATGGTTCAGGGAACCGGTCTGGAAACATTATGTAGTGTGGGGAGAAATGATCAGGAACTTATCCAAAAAATTGATGATGTGATGCAACGCGAATTTGATATGGCTGAACTTGAACGGAGAAAGAAACTCCTTTTGCAGAATTACTCCAACCGGTTGAATACCAAGAGGTTAATAGATTTGGTTTTTGGAATGTAGCAGACCCAGTGTTGTTGTTTATGTAAAAATTCATTATTTACGCATTGCCAAAAAAAGATATTACTGAACTTCAGAAGGACTTGTTCGGGCAAAGAATGACTGAACTCAGAGAACAAAACCCGATTTTGAATTTTATTTTCAAATACGATTTTCTGATTGCTGGTGCTTCATTACTTATTAATTATCTGTTTTTCCACAGTTCAGGGTTTCTACTTGTATGCAGAACGGCCGAAACAATTATAGTTTCGTCTTTTTCGTCAATTGTATAGTGAATCATAAACGGGAATACGTTTAAAATAGCAGTCCTTACGTTTTTATAGCGCATATTTGAAGCTTCAGGATTTTGCCTGATAAATTGGACTTTTTCGCGCACTTCAGCAGTAAACCTCTTCCCAAGTCCTTTTTGCTGCTTGTTGTACCACTTGGCAGCTTCCCGAATATCTTCTTTTGCAAGAGGTAGGATGATAGACTTATACATTACAGTTCATTTTCTATATCGTCCATAGCAGAATCAAAATCCATTGCAGAATCGGGGTTTTGCTCGTAATCTTTAAGGCGTTTTAGTACCAAATCTTTGTGCCATTCGGGAATGTTGATTCCTTCCTGTTCAATATTTTTGTATTTATTTTTAAGGTCGTTCCATTCGTTAATGGGAATGAATACACCAGTTGTCCGTCCTTTGCTATCCGAAATATATTGTAGGTTCATAATCATTATTTTAAGGACATTTTAGTTAACAACTAAATGCAAAATTAGGTAATTATAATGACAAAAAGAAACCATATTTTTTTTACCTTTCAGATGTTACCCCTCGGATGGATTTAGCAACCATAATGATTGAACAATACACTGGCTAATTACCCTGAGGGTTGCACTACCAATTGATAATCATTTGCTCGTTGCTGTTCGGGAAAACAATTGAAGGACAGGTGATGGTATGCGGATCTTTGGCTGACGGCTTTTCCGCGGCTGTCCGGAAATTGACATACAAAGGATGTATTCTCCTGGGTTTGCCATCGAATTTGATGATGTTCGTGGGGGTAAACCCATGAAAAACCAGTTGGATAAACTTAAACTTGCTCTCAAAATCACCTGTTGGCATCCTGAATTCAACTTCATTGATGGCCGGTTTGTAAATCATTTTTCTATGATAATAATTTCCATCCAGGTATTGATAGGTTTCGCCGTCATCTTCGTAATAATCCCACTCCAGGTCTTCTGGTTGATTTGCGTAATACACGTGGACCATCAAAGTATCCGAAGGCTTTTCGGAGGTACTCTGAACAGGCGATTGCATCGGGATCATGCTACCAGCCTTCACGAAAACCGGGAGCTTATCTATTGGGCAGTGAGCCGTGATTTCCTGGTTTCCGGCATAAAATTTATTGGAATAGAAGTCGTACCAACCCCCTTGCGGCAAATAGGCTTTGGTGATTTGTTTTATGCTTTCCACCGGGATGATCAGCAGTGAAGGGCCAAACATAAACTGGTTTTCGTAAATCCACCAGAATACTTTTTCATCATCGGTATAATCGATGGCCAGGCTGCGGTTCA
>CAYNDN010000056.1:0-15102 GCA_964395075.1 uncultured Lentimicrobiaceae bacterium
AGGGTGGGAAAGGTCCTGGGGAGTTCCCATAAATTTTCGTGCACCTGTGTAAAGAAATCCCGGCAAGGGTACCCACAGGTATTTGTTAACTGCAACTAACGGAAAAAGGTTTTCCTCGGCAGGGAAATGGCCACCATATCTCCCGGAAGAAACCAGTGGGTGGTGCGATGCGAAAATTACCTGTTTGTGTTTGTTGCGCTCAAGGGCGTCACGGATTGAAATCATGATTTCGCGGCGGTAATCTTCCTCGGTTTCCAGCTCATCAAAATCACAATCAAAGTCGCTGTGGTATTTGCTATCGTTTTGCAGCCACCACTGAGAATCGAAAACCAGCAGAGTGATTTTTTCGTTCAAATCTATTTCAACAGGCCCGGGACAGGTTGATCCGGGCAGGAAAATATTCTCATCTTCAAAATAGTTTTCTACGAATGCCTCAAGTTCTTGAACTCTTTCGGGGCCATCCTGGCCACCATTTTCCCAATCCCGGTTTCCCGGAAGAAATAACAATTCTCCGTTATAATCCTTAAAGTTGGAGAGCAGTTCTTCAAGTTGCTTTGATTTTTGGTCGTATTGCTTTTCTTCGTCATCAGGGAGCCCGCTGCGATAAACATAGTTTCCAAGTAAAATTGTGGCAGATTGCTCCGAGGCTGATTTCATATGATGTTGCAGAAGCGCAAGATTTTTTTTGCCATCAATGGGGTTTTTAAAGTTGCCCGTAAAAAGGATTTGATATTCAGGTTGCTCCTGCGATGCAGATGTAACAGCCGGGGCAAAATTCTTATTGACAAAAGGTTGATTTTGGTTGCAGGCCATCAAAAGAAAAGCTAAAACCAAAACTACAAAATATGGGCGTGATGTTTTATGTTGAGGCTTCATATGATATTTCGTGTGACGATAGTCTGCAAATATAAGGATTGCCATATTCAGAAAACTGTTTCAAGGCCTGGGCAAAACAAATTGAGGCTGTAGATTGGCAATTTAAATTACATTTGTTTATTGATTTTAAGCTGATGAAAATAAAACTGCGTACACAACATATCCTCCTTGAAATATTGCTGTTCACGGTGTTGTGGATGATCATCATGAACATGTATTTCCTGATTTCGTTCTGGGGCATCAAAAGCTTTTTGTCCGACCCTTACATTGTAGATTTGTTTAATATTTTTTATGGTTTTGATGATATCATTTTTCACAGCCTCACTTTTGGTTTCCTCTTCAGTGTGATCAACATTACCTTCGACAGGTCGCGGTTAAGGAAATTGCCACTGGGTAAGGTTGTGCTTTTAAAGTCGCTGTTTTACATCGTTGCCATTATTTTTTCTGATACGATGGTTATGCTGGTAAATGCCCGGTTCAATGATATCGATATGGGCAAGATGTTCGATTTATTTATGCGGGATGTCCCCACCAGTTTTATGATCACAACATCGTTGTATTATACTTTTTTCATTGTATTGATGAACTTTCTATATCAGGTTAATAAACGGATTGGCCCCGGAATTTTGTTTAACAGCATCCTCGGCAAATACCATCAGCCAAGGGGTGAAAACCTGATATTCCTTTTTATCGATATGAAGAATTCAACCGGAATTGCCGAAACACTTGAACATAAAAAATACAGCATGTTCATTAAAGATTGCTTTTCCATGCTCACCAATCCGATTTATAATTGCCATGCGGATGTTTATCAATTTGTTGGCGATGAGGCTGTATTGACCTGGACAAAAAAGAAAGGGCTTGAAAAATTAAATTGTTTAAAAATATTTTTCGAGTTTCGCAAGGTGTTGGAATCTAACAAAGATTATTTCATCAATAATTACGGAATATTTCCTGAGTTTAAGGCCGGAGTGGATTATGGTGAAGTAACTGTTACCGAGGTTGGCGAAATCCGTCGCGACCTGGCATACCATGGTGATGTGTTGAACACGGCTGCCCGACTGGAAAAATTATGCAAAAAGGCAGGGCATGACCTGCTGATCACTGAGTACCTGGAAAAGGAGCTTCCGGAATTGAACGGCTACGAAAAGATCCGGATTGATGGATTTGCACTCGAAGGAAAAGAGCATCATGTAAAGATTTTTGCAGTGAATGAGCGTAACTAACTGTCAAAATATAATCCCACTTTTAACCTGCTAATTCATAAACATATGTTCATGAATTTTTCAGGTTAAACTCTCCTCCAAAAATTTTTATGCATTATTGTGGCTAAAATTATTCACTCTTTTTATTTGCAACTGCTTCGGGGTAGTTTATATTTCCGTCAACAGGAATGGAAATGAAATATGTCAGCTTTGATCTGTTTGGCAAATAATCTTTCAAAATCCAGCGGTTGAAAATCTTGAGTGTTTTGTAATTGATGTTGTGCTGTGCTGCAAAATCAACCAGGTTTTTGATGGTTTCTGTAACCATGACCTTTTTTACAGGAATAGGCGGATAAAGATCTTCGGGATTGATATGAAATCCATACTGCCCCGGTTTTTCGAATATGGTTTTGATGGCCAGTATCCTGAAAACATATCTTGCAGTTTCGGCATTCAGCAGTAAATCGTAATAGCTGTCTACTTTCTGCTCTTTAAGAGATTCTGTTATTCTCCGGTTACCGGCGTTGTATGCAGCTGCCACCAGGGTCCAGTTACCGTATCTTTCGTAAGCATCATTCAGATATTTGCAGGCAGCTACTGTAGCCTTTTCCACATTGTAGCGCTCATCAATTCCGCTGTTTACTTCCAGGCCATATTCACGCGCGGTTTTTTTGAGGAACTGCCAGTAGCCTTTTGCCCCGGCGGGTGAGGTAACATTTTCCAGACCGCTTTCAATCAGTGCCAGGTATTTAAAATCATTGGGGATATTGTATTCTTTTAAGATGGGTTCGATAACCGGAAACCAACGATTGGCCCGTTTAAACAACATGATTGTTGATGAATGGAAGTAAGTGTTCACGGTCAATTCCCGATCCAGATACTCGCGTACATAGAAAATCTCCAAAGGGGCTTCTTCGCCGGCAAAATTTACGGATTCAGGCATTTCAACACCAAGTGTTGGTGGGATCACATTCTGCTGAATTTCGGACTGTGAAGTGTTAGTGATCACCTTCGGAATGACTGATGAATGCGGTGATTCATCGATCTGCTCTTTGATGCTGAACGACTGGAAAAGGAAAATGCTGGATAGAATGATTAGAAAAACTGTGATGACGATAAATATTAGATTGCGAACTTTCATGGCTTCGTTTTAAAAGGTGGCACAAAGGTAAATTGATTTATCTGTTCTTTGTTCATAAATCCAGATAAATCATAGAAATTTTATTGATGATGCCATGCAAAATATTAAGGTATAGCCAGGGAAACCAGTACCTTATCCAAGTTTTAAGATACTAACTTGGCCTATTCATAAAAATAATTATTTAACCCCACCATAAATAACGTGGCAAAGTATATTCCTACAGTTAAATCCTCCTCATAAAATATTCTTGAATTTTAGAGGATAGTATGCTGATTGGAAAAAAACTTTTAAAACGGGCTGTCAAAATCCTTAAACAGTGGAGCAACTTTGTCTTTCCCTGAAAGAATCGGGTCTTTGATTCCGCCCCAGTTGATGTTCAAATCCGGGTCGTTCCAGAGCAGGCTGCCCTCCGATGCTTTGTTGTACACATTGGTGCATTTATAAAAGAAAACAGTATTATCTTCCAGCGTAACAAACCCATGTGCGAAACCAGCCGGAACCCAGTACATCCATTTGTTTTTATCGGTGAGTACGGTTGATGCCCATTGGCCATAAGTGGGAGAGTGTTTCCTTAAATCAACGGCTACGTCCAGCACAGAGCCACGCATCACGCGTACCAGTTTTCCCTGCGTATAAGGAGGTTTTTGAAAGTGCAAACCACGCAAAACATTTTTCCCTGACCTGGACTCGTTGTCCTGAACATAATTTACATCGATGCCTTTTTCAAGGAATTTAAGTTTGTTGTAGGATTCAAAAAAATAGCCCCTGTCGTCTTCAAATACAGCGGGCTTGATAATTACGAGGTCTTTGATCCCGGTTTCTACGATTTCCATAACTTTTGTTTTTGATTTCAAATCCAAAGATAAAAACATTTCCTGTCAGGTGAAATAAAAAATGGGCGACCCGCTGTGGGCCGCCCGCATGGTAATAGAGCAATGAGTGTATTTTGAATGCTGTTTAAAACAGTACACCGATCTTTAAACCAGCTGAAAAACTAAGCGGAATTTCTGGTGTTACCGAGTAACCATAGTGATAATTTCCATCGCCGTCATCAAACCCGTAACCGACACCACCGTAAAAATCAACCAGAAAAATATCGTTGATAACCCATTGTTTTCCAATAATAACCTGAACCATCATAGAAACAAATTGCTTTCGCTCTATGGAGTAGTAACTGTCCCAGGGATTTGCCCATATTTCCTCTTTTTTGGTATAGATGCTAAAGCCAATTTCCGGTTTAACATAAGTCCCTTTGAGGATGTGTGCGTAGCGCATGCCCTTCAAATAAAAATCGGGACTTTTAATGAATTTCATCCCAAATTTCACAAAACTTCCACGGGGATCGTAATCATTTGGATCAGCGCCGATTCCGATCAGTCCAAGTGATGCTTCCAGGCTTTGTCCGGGTTTAAGGCTGCGCTCATAAGCAAATGTAGTGTTACCGGTGAGGGGTGACAGGAAATCAATTTTAATCGCATTTTTGTTTTGTTCTGAATAGTTCATTGGGTTGTCTATCTCGTTCATAAAGGTCATTTCCTGGCCATTTGAAAAAACGAGTTTACTTACTTTTTCTTTGGTTGTGGAAAACAGCAGGTCTGCGGGGTAGTTTGGAAGTGTGTATTTAATTTCTTCTGTGCCGATTTCCCTGATTTTGCAATTTAAAGTATCCCTGTTGGTTTTGATAATTACATCTTGTGCTGAGGCGGAAATAGTAATGAAAATGAGCATTCCGAAGAGCAATGTAAGTTTTAAAGTTTTCATGATGAATTTAGTTTTGCTTATGGTTAATGATGCGCGAATCTTTCAACAGTCGTGCCAAAAATTATCTGATATACTTATTTGAAGTAATTCAAAAAAACCCTACAAAGAAAAAGCGCGAGAAATGATTCCCGCGCTGATTGAAATATACCACTAAATAGAAATCAACAACTATTCAAATTTTATGGCATCAACCGGGTTTTTTATTGCGGCTTTGTAGGAAAGAAACAGTACAGTGAGGAAAGTAACCACCATGGAAAGTAATGCTGCGATTAAAAAGAATCCCGGTGATAATTGAATTTTATAAGCATACTGATCAAGCCAGTCGCGCATGAAGTACCAGGCAACAGGCCAGGCAATGATGTTTCCGGCAAGAACCAGCCACATAAATTCGCGTTGTTGCAATGCAATGATTTTTGTGATGGACGATCCCAATACTTTCCTGATGCCTATTTCCTTGGTTCTATGTTCGGCGGTAAAAGCTGCCAGGCCAAAAAGCCCAAGACAGGAAATAAAAATTGCAAGTATTGCAAAGTACTTAATCAGTTTGCCCAGGCGGGTTACATGCTGATAAACCAAATCGTAATCTTCGTCTAAAAACCTGTATTCAAAGGGAAACCCAGGCAGAAAATCTGTCCAGGCTTCCTCAACAAAATCCATTGCTGATGCTGTGTTTTGCCCGTCAAGTTTAACAAGCATGTAGGTATAGTTTACGTCACTGTAAAAAATGGCCAGTGGTTCTATTTCGTTGTTCAGGGGCTTAAAGTTAAAATCCTTCATCAGGCCAATGATGTTGAATTTATTTCTGCCCTCATCAAATGCAATCCATTTTCCAACAGGATTTTCCATGCCCATTACCTTTGCTGCCGTTTCGTTTATCACTACTGCCGCTGTGTCGGTGCCATAGCCGGGTTCAAAAAACCTTCCTTCTAAAAGTTGCATTTGCATGGTTTCGGGGTAGTCGTGATCACCACGTTCAAAGCCGATTAAAACATCATCGTCTGTATCTTTTCCCTGCCAGCTCAGGCCTCCGGAATTACTGCCCACATAAAATGGCAATTGCGATGAGCGGGTAACATTTTTAATGTTTGGATTTTGCAGGAGCCTGTTTTTGAAATCATAAAAATTTTCCGAAAGGTCACCACGCAAACGGACATAAGCAACGTTTTCCTTGTTCATGCCCAGGTCTTTTTGATGAATGAATGATAGCTGCCTGTAAATCACAAAAGTTGAAATGATCAGCCCGATTGAAAGCGCGAACTGAAATATAACAAGCGACCTTCTGAACCATGGGTTTCCATTGGAACTGACCCCGAGTTTGCGTAAATTTTTTAACGGATTCTGCGATGACAAATAAAACGCCGGGTAGCTGCCGGCGAGTAAGCCGGTAAACAGCGTAATGCCAGGTAGCACTAGTAAAACCGGGTTAGTGAAATCGAGAACCAACTCTCTTGAGGTTAAATCGTTAAACAATGGCAGGAACACCTTCACAAGTGCGAGCGCAATAACCAGCGAAAACAGGGCAATCAGAACGGATTCACTAAGAAATTGGTAAATCAGTTGTTTTCATTGTTCCGGTTATAGCTCAGCTCGTTGGTAACCCAAAGCAGAATCATTATTGCCGCTCCCAGGCCCACCGACAATCCCAGGATGTTGATGACGGAATAGCCCTTTTGGCGAAGCATACTCCTGAAGGCAATTTTCAAATAATTTTTAATCATAGCAATATTTGGTTAAAGTTCTCGCAGATATATGTTGCCGCTCACCGTTTCGAGATGAATTTTTTCTCCACCACCATTCATTGTGCTCTCAAACTTACCACCAATCCAGTGGTGCTTCCATTCTGCCGAACCTGTTTTTTCCAGGGCAAGATCAGAATAAAACTCCCCGGTAACGGTTTCCATCACAATGTTTGCTTTTGCGGATTTTTCGATGCTGACATCCACAAACCCACTGATGGAATTAATTTCAAGTGGAGCTGTAAATCCGATGATCTCTGCATTTCCGCTGATTGTTTCCAAAGTTATTCCGGCATTTTCCGGAAGGTAGATTTCGCAATCAATTTCCATATTTATGCAGTGATTGTCATTTCTGATGATTTCTCCGTGACGGATAATGGTTTGGCTTTGTCCGATGTCTTCGATGTTGTCAATTTCACCGGTTATAATTATGCCTGCTGAAGATTTTGAAATATCCAGGTTGAATTTATCATTATCCTCATTATCGTTGATGTTAACAATCACTTTCACAAAAGCTTCCTGCTTGTCCCATTTTTTGATAATGATCTGGTCGGCAAAATCGAAATTTACTTCAACTTCCTGGTTGGTCTTTAAGGCTATGGATTTTTCAATTATATCCTGAGCGATTAGATTTGTTGTAATAAAGAGCGCAAAAATGGCTATGACAAATGATTTCATGATTCCTCCAATTGTTTAAAATGACAAGAAAAATTTTAAATTGTTACGCGATGAGAGAGGTGAGTTGTGAGAGGTGAGTTGTGAGTATTGAGTTATCAGAGTAGGAAGTAGGAGTAGGTAGTAGGAAGTAAGTAGTAGGTAGTAGGAAGTAGGAAGTAGGAAGTAAACAGATTAGATGAAGCATCCTGCCACCCAACCTTCCATCATTCCAATATTCCATTCCTCCAATCACCCAACCTTCCATCATTCCATCATTCCAACCTTCCAATATTCCAACCTTCCAACATTTCATCCTTCCAACATTCCAACACTCCAATCCCCCAACACTCCATACCTCAAATAACTCAGATAGCTAAACCCTACTTCTTCCTCAGATACAGATTCCCGTTAATTGTTGAGATTTCCATCTTTACACCGCCACCATTGAGCGTGCCTTTTACATTGCTTGAGCCGCCCATAAAGCGAAGCCCTTTACTGTCTTCATCCTTTGATTTTTCAATTTCAATATCCAGGTCGGTGTAGATGTCGCCATGGAGGGAGTACAGTTCCAGATTTGATTTTGAAGACGAAGGAAATGTAATGTCAATTTCTCCATTGATGGTTTTAATCGACATGGGGCTTTTTTGATTTACTGACTGGAAATCAATTTCGATGTCACCGTTTATGAGGTCCAGATATACAGGTCCGGTGGCATTTTTCATGATAACACCGTCATTAAACCCCTCCATTTCAAATTCGCCGGAGAAATCTTCCACAACTACTTTGTCGGCGGTGAACGGGCTTGAATAATCCACCATAACAGCAATGGAGTTAGGCATCTTAAAAATATAGTCCGCTTCAGCAGATTGTTTTGTGGTACCTGAAATGGTGATCACATTTCCAACTTCTGAAACATTAAGGCCAATGCCTGAATTATCGACCCCACCACCTGAAATTGGTTTCAGGCCCTTTGCCCTTTCTGGAGGGGCTTCAAGTTTGCTGGCCGAAATCTGAATGTCAGAACCCTTGTTGCCGACGATCTTAATTTTTCCGGTAAGGTTTGTGATTTCAACTTTTTTGGCATTGCCAACTTTTACTGTGTGGTCTTGTGCGAAGATTACTCCTGAAGTCAGGATTGCAATCGCTAAAAATAATTTTGATAATGTGTTCATCTGTTTTCGTTTTTATGGTTTGAAAATAGTTATTCGTTAATTGGTAATTCGTTAATTGGTAATTGGTGATTCGTAATTGGTAATTGGTGATTCGTAATTGGTAATTGGTGATTTGTAATTGGTAATTGGTGATTTGTAATTGGTAATTCGTAATTGGTAATTCGTAATTGGATTAAAAACTCGTAACTCTACATTCTACATTCAAAATTCTACATTCAAAATTCTACATTCAAAATTCTACATTCAAAATTCTACATTCAAAATTCGTAATTCTAAACTCTAACCTCTACCCTCTAACCTCTAAACTCCCCTCCTTAAATCAAAGTCAATATTCCTTCTTCTGCCAGTTTTTTCACTGATTCATTTGTGCTGTTATCTTCTATGATTTGTTTCATTTTATCCACTGCGCGGGTCTCCTGCATTTCTACCAGGATGTAGATCAGCGAAATCTGGATAATCGGATCTGTTTGGATGGATAGTGATTCCACGAGTGCCTCCGAAACCATTTTGTCAGCCCTGAACTTTGTGAGCGCGTTCATGGCAGCCATCCTCACATTTGAATTTTTATCGGTATTCATGGTCTGGATCAGCGCATTCAGCACATCCTTATCCGGCGCGCTCACCTGCTCAAGATAGCTTGCAGCAATAATTCTTTCGCTGGCTACCGGCTGCTGAAGTTTTGAAAGTATCAGCATCTCTTTCATACTTTTCATCTCCTGCTGAAGTTCGGCTACCTGCTCCCCGGAATTTCCTTTATTGTCAAGTTGAGTTCCGATAAGCATTCCGGTTATAAGTATGGCCACAGCAGCAGCAATTTGCATCCATTTGGTTAAAAAGACTTTTTGATTTGAAGATTGCATTTTGACTTTTTTAACTTCCTGTGCTGCCTTTTCCTGTTCCAGCATTTCTTTAAAACTCAGGCTGAGGCTTTCGTCGGGGAGTTCATTTTCCACCTTATCCATCTCTCCAAAAAGAACCACCAGGCCATCTACTTCTTCGCGGCATGATTTGCAATTTTGAAGATGCTTGCTTACAAAAGCAGTCTTTTCATCACTGAGGTTCTTATCCACAAAATCGATGAGTAACGGTTGTATTTTTTCACAATTTTCCATTGTTTGCTTTAAAATTATTTTGTGTTCAATTTTCTTTTCTGACCCCATCCCCATCCCTTCCCAGCCAGCTGGCGGGAAGGGGCTTCCAGCCCACGGGCCAGCGGGTGGCCTTGTATGGTGGCATCGTGGCCGTCTCTAAAAGTTAATTTTGCCACTAAGCCACTAAGGCACAAAGATTTCACTAAGGCATAAATAACAACATATCAGCACTTTGTGATTTTTAGTGTATTTGTGTTATTGTGGCATTATCTTCATTTTGATACTTATCAGACTATCCCACAGAGGGGGTTCAATTATTATTTCAAATTTTTATTCGTATCCATTTTCAGCTATGCAATTTGAAAATAAATCTCTTTTAATTTTTTAATGGCGCGGTGTACTTTCACTTTTACCGCAGGCACTGAGCTTCCTGTTATTTTCGATATCTCCTCGTATTTCAAACCCTGAAACCGGCTCAGTTCTATCACCTCCTTCTGTTCTACTGGCAGTTGTTCCAATGCTTCCCTCAGGATGTCCTTTCGCTCCGAGTCTTCCATTTCATCCAGCGCATCACGGTCGTTTCCCTGTATCGTTTCAACATCCTGGTAATCGGAGTTCAGGTATCGGTTTTTGTTGTAATGATCGATATGAACGTTGCGTGCAAGCTTGTAAATCCAGGTTTTGAATGACTGCTTTTCATCATAACTATTCCGGTACTTCAAAATTCTGCTAAAAACATTTTGCGTCAAATCCCTGCTCGTTTCCCTGTCACGATTCATCCGTAGAAAAAAGTTGTACATCTTCACATGATACTTTTCAAAGATCGGAGTGAGGGCATCCAAATCACCTTCCTTTACGGCTAGCATTAATTCTTCGTCGGTACTGAATAGTTTCACAAGGATTTAAATTTTAGCTTGTTTGATAATGATTACTGTGGATTTTTAAAAAGGTTACATCACGACAAGAAAAATAATAGTTTTGTTTCGTTTTTTTCAAAAGTAACCCTTTTGCAGGCTAAATTATGTTGAGCATTGGATTAATTTTCCCAAACCGGAGCAGGAAGGACAAAACCGTTCACATCGGGCTGGGCTACCTGGCTTCCTATGCCCGGTCTCAACACAGCGATCTTTCAATAAAAATCCTGGATACCCGTGTTGCGACCAAAAAGGAATACAGAGCTTTTTTTGAACAAAAGTGGGATTTGTTTGGAATTACTGTCCTTTCCCCGGTTTATCAGGAGGTGATTGATCTGGTTAAAATACTAAAGAATGATTTTCCTGGTGTTCCGGTTTGCCTCGGAGGCCCGTATGTAACCACGCTGATGGAAGAGATTTTTGAGGAAACTCCGGCTGATTTTGCTGTTTATGGTGAGGGTGAGATCACATTTTCTGAATTGATTACTGAGTTGAAGGGTGGAAAAAATTTTGAAAAGATCAAAGGTTTGATGTTTCTTAGGCAAGGTCAGGTTTTTACCAATCCTCCACGTGAGCAGATCAGAAATCTGGAATCGCTTCCTATGCCTGCATACGACCTTTTTCCCATGAACCGCTATCCAATGCACCGTATTGCCACAAGCAGGGGATGCCCATTTAAATGTGTGTTTTGTAATTCATCATCAATTTGGCTTGGAAAGTGGCGTAAAAGGCCTGTGGATGATATCATCAACGAAATTGAATATCTGCTTAAGCATTACAAAAAGAAAATCTTCTTTTTTAACGACAACAGTTTTAATGTGGATAAAAATCGCGTTGAGGATTTTTGCAATACGTTGATTGAAAAGGATATCAAAGTTATGTGGACCACACCGGTGCGCCCCGAACTGATTACAAAACCTTTGGCAGAATTGATGAAAGAGGCAGGGTGCTATAATGTTGGTGTTGGTATTGAATCGGCAAATAATAAAATTTTGCAGAACATCAAAAAGCAAAACACGATCGAAAATATTCAGCATGGAATCCGGATTTTTAAGGAAGCAGGTATTGAAGTTCTGGGGCAATTTGTAATTGGCAGCCCCGGCGATACAATCGAAACTGTGAAAGAATCTCTTGAATTTGCCAAAAAATCTGAACTGGATTTTGTGATGTTTTATTCTGTTGTTCCCTTTAAGGGGACAGATCAGTGGGATTATGTTCAGCGTTTCGGGAAGTTCTTTGATAATAAAACCCACAAGTTTCACGATACCCATCCGCGGATTGCTTTTGAAACGCCTGAGTTTACCTACCAGGACAGGCTTGAGGTGATTAACCTGGCAAAAGAAGCCGGGTACTATTCTGAAACCAACAACCAAAGCCGTTTTTTTGATTTTGGCAAAGAACTGGCCCAAATCTCACACCGGTATCTTCCTGAGGTAATTTTTAAACCGGTATATTTTTTTATGAAAAACATCTACCGAAAGCACTTTTCGTTATAGCCCAACTCGGACAAACCAAAAAAGGAAATTACTTTTAAACATGTATCATGTTTTGGCTTATCCAGGTTGTAAGACACTAAATAAGTTCAGATTTTTGATGGCATATTGAGTTGGTGAAATTTCTTTTAAATGAAGACTACAGGTTACGGATCAGCTTTCACAATGCCCTCCCGGCTTAACGAAGACCACCCTAACAGCCAGTTGTAGTTTTTAAATGCACCGGCATAATCGGTTGTTTCAAACCATAAATCAGGAGGTGTAACAATGTAACTACTATGGTCTTCTGCCGGAATTACCATGTATTCATCATCAACCCGGCCTATGCCTGAGTTGCTTACCTGGTTCTGTGCATCGTTAAAATAGGATTTCCATGCAGTTGTGATCTCGTTTCCGGGATACTCGCCACTGATTGTAAAGATGGACTCGGCGGTATTAAAAGCAACATCCCAATAGGTACATCCGCTGATTTCCAGATTTCCATTTTGCCATTGTTCTATACTGTTAGGGCTGCCGTCAATATATTCGGTTTTAACTCCCCACTGTTGTGAAACGAAAATGGAGTTTGCGATAATCCCTGCTGCATTGGATGAGAATGAAATTAATCCGGCCGGGTTTTCAATGCCTCGCCCGATTGCAGTAAGGTTAAAAATTACAGGTTTGGTAAAGGGTTTAGTTGATGGATGGCTGGAGCTTCCATCGAGTTCAATTATCAGGTTACCTTTTTCGATGGACTGAATGGCCAGCCAGTATTGGCCAAAGCCCTGGTAACCCATATCAAAGTCAAAGGCATCATCGCCACAAAAAGCTACAGCAAGATGCGAACAATTAACCGTGCCACCAAAAAATTCCACACCGTCATCTGCATTGGCAATAATTTCTACCCTGTCGATGATGGTTTGACTGCCTACGCCGCCCAGTGTTAAGCCGTTGATTTCATTCCCTTCGCCAATGTTGGTTCCACTGTGCCTTATGGAAACATAGCGCAATATCCCGGAATTATCATCACTGACAGGCCCGCCAAATACTCCGCGTGGCTCAGTTATTGGGATGCCCTCGATCGAAGCTTCATTTCCGTTCACATTTAAGGGTGCACTTCCAAGAATGATCAGTCCACCCCATAGACCCTGCGCATCATAAGGTATGCTACCCTCGAGGTCATCACCTTCAACGGTAAAGATGATTGGATTTTCGGCATTACCATCTGCAATGATCTTCCCTCCCCGGGCAACTATAAGTGCTGAGGCTTTATCTGCCTGGCCTGTTTTTGCCCTTACTACGGTTCCCGGCTCAATTGTTAGTGTTTGCCCGTCATTAACAAATACCAAACCTTCAATCACATAATTTCTGTCGGCTCTCCAGGTTGTGGTACCTGTGCCAAAGCCGTTATCCTGGATGGTTTCGTTTACAATGGTTTCATAGTCTCCCTTACGGCATCCGTAAATAAGAACCAATATCACCACAAAATGCATGTATTTTTTCACCAAATGTTATATTCTGTATTTAAATAGATAAAAGCTTCATTGCCAAGGTTTTTTGCATAGGGAACCCAGTCCTGATAATTTAAGGATAGCTTCACCTTAGTGATGGGTTGGTACTGTATGCCACTAATAATTGCGCTGCCATCCTGGGAGAGGTTCCAGGGGTTTTCCTGATTATCTATGATATTGGACCTGATCAGGTCGTACCTGCCAAAGATTTCAAACTTTTTGTTGACCTGATAGGATACGTAAGCCGATAGAGCCTGCTGATCATGCTGGGTTTCAAAGTCGTCGTTATACCTCACATCGTATTCGATACCAGCCATAAATTTATTTTTGATTTTGTAACCCACAAAATTTACCAGAGTAAGCAAGGGTTTATTTTTTTGAATAACATCTCCATAACATCTTACAATGATCCCTTTCCATGGCATGAGCGTAAATCCTAACCCAACTTTGTAGGAATAATCACCCTGAAGCTGCGAGTATCCTTCACCATTCATAAGCGTCAGGTCAAGGTTTAGGAAATCCGTGGCCTGGTAGTTTAACGAAGCACCAAGATCGGCACTTGACCCCAGACTGTGCTCATCCATTACAGACTTGTAAATATATCTGTGTCCCCAAATGGTTTCCTGTAGCTTAAATTGCTGAAGCGGGATAATGCCAAACTTTATTTCGAATTTCCCTTTTTGATATTGCAAATAGGCATCCTTGAAGTAAGCAAATCGTCTAAGCAGCGAATATTCAGAAACATCATCAGGGCTCCCGATGTCGAGTTGAATTTTAGCACTGAATTCTTTACTCAGGTCAAATCTATAGCCCAGGTATGCCCTCCTCACCTCAAAAGCTGACGGATTGTTTCCCTGTCCTGTGCCGGTATAGAAGTTTGCAAAAACCCTTCCGATTGGTTCACCATTGTCAAACGGTCCCGGTTGGCCTTGCTGAGCATCAATATTACTGACTGCAAAAAATATTGAAATTAACGCCAGGTACTTGAATTTCATATAGCTTTTGTATTGTTAAAGCTGTCAAAAATACTGGAGTTCGTTTTCCGAAAGACCCTTGAATCAATTTATTAATCTAATTTAGTGTGGATTTAAATAAAGCTTCATAAAAAGGTTCGTTACCAGATAATTTTCAGCACTCAAAATTGAAAAGTATAATTAGTGTCGATACATAAAGCCATTGATTTTTGATGCTTGTGTAAAAAAATCTTGTTATTATACATACATGAATCTTCCGATTTCAATTACCTTTGCAGCCGCAAAAAATCAACTACTTACGTATGGAAAATACAATAGCGAGCCTCACTGATACTGTGAAATGGATTGGCGTGAAAGATTTTGACCTGGTAACTTTTGATGTGGTGATGGAAACAAAATACGGAACAACATACAATTCCTATTTCATCAATGCGCAAAAGAAAACCATTATTGATGCTACCAAAGAGAAATTCTGGGAGGAGTACCTGATGAAAATCGACGAACTTTGCGATCCCTCGGAAATCGAATACATCATCGCCAACCACACCGAACCCGATCATTCGGGTTCATTGAAACAGGTGCTTGAGCTTGC
>CAYNDN010000057.1:0-15020 GCA_964395075.1 uncultured Lentimicrobiaceae bacterium
CGGCAGGTTCGCAATTATCGTTGTTGTGGTTGGTAATGCGGAAAAAGTCGTTGAGGGTAACACCTGAATTCACGGTATTTCCAACTACCCTGAAATTGGTGTAATAAAACGGGGCATGAACCCGCCTGCCGGTGTTAAAATTGCATCCGGATTTTTGCTGTGCAAAAACATAAGCATCGCCACCCAACTCATTGTTCTTTACAAGAATTTGTGACCCTGACACGCTGACAACTTCAGTCATGGAACCACCATTGAGCCCGAAACGGTTATCGGCAACCACGAGGTATTTGGTCATGCGGATTTCGTTGGCATCCAATTCACAATCCAGGTCGGCATCCACCGTACAGTCGTTGTTGGTATAAAAATTAAACCCGTAATCGGTATTAAAATCCACATCACAATCCAGGAAACCACAGCCGTGCGTGCCATCGAAGAGAATCGCCATTTGCCCGGATGTAGAGGTGAAATCACAACTTCGGAACCAAATATTATCAGCATAACAAACCGCATGTGAAGCATAGGAGAGGTAGTTGATAAATACGCAATTGTCGAAAACCACATCTTTTACAATCAGGAATCCGACGGCTTTATCGGCCGCACCATTCATATCAAATAAAATATTGCTGAAATAAATATCCCTGACCGGTGCGAGGTATTTCCATGTTTGCGTAAGGTTGTTGGCCTCATAATTATCCTCCATGGGATCGCCGGCATGCGCCTGTATGTGTATCATATTCCTGGAATAACCTCCACCCAGGGTTTGAAACCCCGTAAACGTTGCCGGAGCTTTGATGGTGGCCGTTCCCCCTTCACACACAAAATGCAGATGGCTGGTTTCGTAAATCTTAATGGCTTCATCCGGCACCATGTAGGTATTTCCGGCAGTCAGCAATATTTTGGCTTTTTCGGTAGGGTCAAGGTCATAAGCATTCATAGCTGCGAGCACAGCCTGGGCAATATCACCACCATAATCGTTATCAACATCATAAACAGTGTAGGCATTCCCGTTGGCATCCTGCGAAAGAATCAGCGGATTGTAGTTTGGTGAATCCTCATTATAGGGATGATAAGCCCAGTAATCTGTTTCCACATCATCACCGTAAGGGATGGTGATTTCGGGAACACCCGCCTGTCCGAGATCATTTACCGTAATGATTGCAGAAGCCTGTGTAAGCCCTGAGGAAGTTGCCGTAATGGTAACCTGCCCGGTGTCGGAAGGCAAAAAAGTTACCTGCCTCTGTCCGGCAACTGCAGGCAGGGTAAGCGGCGAATCGCCCTGGGCAAATGTGCCCGGGCCGCTTATGGTAAAAGTAATATCATTGGTGGCCACATCGATAAAATGGTCGTCGTCATCATAAATTTTTGCAGTGATGGTAGCGCTTCCTGAAGGTAATATAACAGAAGGTGAAGCCGATAGCCTGATTTCCGATGGAACAACTTCAAAAAACTCAACCATGTCAAGCCATAAGGTCCCGCCATCGAGGCTTCGCATTTCAAAAAACAAACCGCCCCCCAACTGTGCCGGATCCGACGAGGTAGTAAGCGTTCCGGTAACCTTCCGCCAGTCGTAGGTTCCTGTGGGAATACCAAGATAATAATTGCTGGTGCCATTGCCCCCTTCCCAGTATTGGTTGTTCCAAAACAGCAGTCCGGGGGTGCCGCCGGTAGTGAGGTTTTCAGCTTTCACCATAAAAGAGATCATGTAAAGCGTGGAGGTTTTTAAGTCTCCGTTTGGCCCGCAGGATGGAAAGCCGTTTCCTCCGCTCACCCAGTTTTGGATACGGTTATTTTTTGATCCATTGGGCTGCTCGATACCATTGGGAGATATTTTCAACCCGTAATCACCATCGTATGTTTCCACATTGGTGGGATCGTAAACCCTTTCTAACCAATCCCCCCACGATGGGCTTACGTTTGAGAACTGCACCCGCCAGTCGGCAGGAAGGCTAACATCGCGGGTGGTTTCAAAGCTTTCGTTACAAACATGGTTTTGGGAAATAGCGATAGGCAAGATGAATAATACGCATAAGAAAATTAAAATTGTACGCATAATCTCATGGTTTTTTGGCGATGATAAAATGAATTTGTTTTAATTCCTTTGATTGAAATATTTTTATTGGAACGACTGTGCTTTTTGTATCCCTGGTCATGCCAATGAAGATTTCGATATTTTTATTCATATTTTCCTGGTTTTTTCAGGGAATAAGGTATATCGGGTGTGTTTTTTACGTTTAATACCGCAAGTGTTCTTTTGGCATTTCCCTTAATTTCTGCTATGTGGATTGAATTGATTAAATAGGAGCGGTGACAGCGAAAAATTGAAGGTGCTGAGGATAACTGTTCTTCGATTTTCGCAAGTGTATTTCTAAACAAAATACTGCTCATAATATCATCCTGCAAATAAAATATCCTGATGTAGTTATCTTCGGACTTTGCATAAACAAAATCACCCACCCTGATTTTTAAAAGCTCGTTTTTGTTTTTCCCGCTCAGGTGCAGTATCTGTTCGTCTGCTTTTTGTTGATTGATTTCAGCATTGAGCAATTGTAATTCCTCGTTCAGGGTTTTGATATACATTTTGCTTCTGGCGATTTTTCTTTCGATGTGCCAGGTAACAATACTTGCCAGCGGAATAACCGAGGCTGCCATGATGTCGGTAAATAAATCCCGGAATTGAAAATCGGCTCCAGGTTTACCCCCAAAAGTACTGATTAGCCATGCAACGGCGAATACGCCGGCGAAAAAGATAAAAAGGGAAATCAGCCCGCTGATCAGAGCAGGAAATTTTAATGTTGATCTGTACAAGGAATAACCCATCGAAATAAATACAAAAATGATAATTGCAATGGCAAAGGAAAACAATGCGCTTCTCCAAAAAGAGTTGAAGGGTGATACACTTCCAAACAGATGAAAAAACAGGATGAAGTAGATCGAACCGGCAGCAATAATCAGCCACTTACAATACCGGTTGCTTTTTATCCATTTTATCCAGCATGGCCGTGAATCATCCCGGCCTTTACCGGGTTCGATGGAACTGATTAAATACAGCGTAATAAGAATAAGTATAATGGAGCTAAGAATGATAAACGTGAGTTTGAATTGCTGCTTTGCATATTTGAGTTCACTTTGCTTAATTTCCAGGTTCAGGCGATGGATTTTCGCTTTGTTTTTTTCTTCTTTAAGCTGGCTTTCAAGCATATTTATCCTGTGCTTCATTTCATTATTGCCCAGCGAGTCGAGCATTCTGTAATGCATCAGTGTGTATTTCAATGCTTCTTTATCATTTCCTCTTAGCCTGTGCAGTTCGGCGAGGTTTTGATAAATCCCGGGCATCACATCTGAATATCCGCAATCGGTGGCCATTTTCAATGTTGAATCGAAGCTTTTTTCCGCTTCATCGTATTGCTCCAGGTCGAGATAATTAGCTCCCATATTCAGCAATATCCCCATGTAATTGTAAGTGTCGTTTTCAGGGTCAACAAACTTCAGTGCGCGGCCAAAGTAATCCATCGCCAGGTTCAGTTTGCCCAGCGTTCCCGAAACATTACCGAGGTTGATCAGGGTAGAGCTCATCGTAATTGTGTCGTTCATCAATTGTTTGATGGAAAGCGATTTTGTATAATAATCCAATGCTTGCTGAAAATCACGGGTTCGGGATGCGATATTTCCAAGATTGTTAAAAGCTTTTGCCATCAATATGCTGTCGTGATTTTCCCGGGCAAATTCCAGCAATGCATTGAATTGTAATGCTGCCTTTTCGAAATCGCCAACTCTGGCGTAAACTTTACCGGTTTCGTTAAGTAAATCACCAATCGTTTTATCTGGTGCCCCGGCGTTTTCATATCGGCGTTCTATGCCAAGCAAAACGGCCATAGTACTGTCGTGCAAAGAAATCAATGAGTAGGCACGGGCTTTACACAGCATGAGTTCATCGACGACCGAATCAGGAAACTTAACCTGAGAAAGCTCTTGATCAATAAATGCGATGCAATTTTCGGGTGAAAGATTTTGAAGATGTTGAACGGTATCTAACATGCTTTTAATCTCTTGTTTTGATGTTTCAACTTGCGGAGTATTTCCTGAGACGGAAGAAAAAAGTCCGGCAATTACCGGGAAAAGTAAAATGAAACATGCATTGAGAATCGATATTGAAACAGGTTTGGTTTTAAGTTTTAGATGCATCATTTTGATGGATTGTTCTTTATTTATGGTTGGGCAAATATAGTAAAGCCGACCAAAATATTTTAAAACACTTTTGCCCTGCCAACAAAAACCGGTTTGCTTGATTAAGTGGGTTTAAAAAACAGGCAAACCGGTTTAACGAAAGGGACAAATAGATTTTAAAAAACGGGGAAAATATCTGTGTGTAAAAAAACTTAAAACATCAATTATATACGGTTACGAATTTAAATGTCAATGGTTTTTATAATCTCTCACTTTTTTTAAACCATAGGCTGCTGCTGCAATAATCAAAATTGCAGTTCCACCGCCGATGGGAGCCCCGCCGCCGGGTACCTGGCCACCGCCCTGACCATGCCCGCCGGCTGGTGGAGGCGGCGGATCCTGGGCTTTCAAAACAGGTGAAACAGATAGTGCTAAAGAGATCAATAGTATTTTAAATAGCGTTTTCATAATTATGTTCGATTTATTGGATGAATACTTTTTGTTGAATGACCTGATCGTCAGTGTGGATAACTATAAAATAATATCCTGTTTGATTTGGGAGTCTAATTTTCACTTCACCCGAACTTCCTGTGTTTTGCGATACATATACATTCCGCCCGAGAACATCGCTTACCTGCACCGAATGTATTTGTTCATGCTTCGGGTTGAACAGCCTTAACAGGCCGTCATTCACCAAAACTTCGATGGCAGAATTATTTGTGGTTTCTGCTATCCCGACAGCACCAAAATGAAACCGGAACCGGTCCGGGTCATCGCCTGCTTCCGAAATAAAATAATAGCTCCCACCGCTACTCAGGTTATGATTTATCCCGGCTTTTTTATCATACAGCATGGCCTCTCCGGGCAAATCCTCCAATCCGGAGGCTGTAATGGCAAAATTGGTTCCCTCATTTTTGATAAAATTAAAAGGGATCACTGTTTCGGGAGTTAATACGGGAAGGCAGTTGGTGCTGAGTTTATCGCTGCCGGCAACCGAATAAAACTGTGGGGCATATCCGGCCAAAAAGTCGCTATCGTATTCCAGGTCAAAACCTTCAGTTGCCAATGGGTTTGTGCTAATTACGCTTTCCTGGGCTGATGGATGATCAAGATTTTTTGCGGTTAACATTATTTTGGCGTTTTCTCCTGATTTATAAAAAGCATCGGAACTGTGCGTGCGGGCTGAGGCAGGGATGGTAAGCGAACCTGTTCCACTGCTCACCTGTACCATAAAGCCGTTGGTGGCGGGAATTGCGGCACCACTGCCAAGGTCAGTGTAGCTTTTATTGGCTTCGTTCCAGATTTTGGCCGTCCCCGCAATGTTGGTGGTTGTCCATCCGCTATACCAACTTATAGCCGAGCTGAATGGATTGCCCAAAAGATGCCAGCTACGGTTGTTTCCCGAGCTTATGCCCAGCCCGCTGACACTAACATCTGCTACATTAAGCGTTCCCGTAAAGTCTTTGGTTACGTTGTTTTGGTATGCTGCCATGTATCCGCGCCCCACAACAAAATCAGTTTCAAAGCCTGTTGTCCAGGCCGTACCATCATCATTTTTAATATTTATCCACGAGTTGGTGGGTTCATCCCATTTAAAAAAGTCTTCGGTACCCAATGCATAACCATGAACAAACTCAGGCGAGATGGTCTGCGCTGCAACCGGAGCTGAAAGAAAATGCCAGCCATCGTCCCAGGTTCCCCAGTCGGCAGCGGCAATGTAGCGCTGCATGCGAAATTTACTGCCTGATACTGTAGTGGGAATAAAAGAACCTGTACCCCCGTCATCCGATTTTATAATTAAACTGTCAGTAAGCGTAACGGAATTGGCTGTAAGTTTTTTGTTGGGATAAATGGTGGTTTTACCCGAGGTATTGGTTAAATATCCACTTACGGTCAGGGTTTGTGAATCATGCAACAGCACATTGAATCCTTTTGAACTATTATTCACCGAAAGGTTTCTAAAATTTGCCCCACTACCAAAAATATTCTGTGCCGCATAACTGCCGTTAATATTCAAATCGGCATTGTTCATAGCAAGTGTTCCAAAATTGAAAATGTTCCCATATACGTTTACCGTTGAATTTTCTGCACCCGAAAAGTTTGCGCTTTCAGAGATATAAAAGTTAATGCAGGTTCCCGGGTCAGCGCCATTTGGTAATAAACATGTGTTTTCGATGTTTTGGATATGAACGCCTCCATAAAGATTAGTTGAGGAGGGAATTTTACCTGCGGACCAGTTGGCTGCTGTAGTCCAGTTGGACGAGTAATTATCCGATCCGTCGCCAATCCATTTTGTCCAGGCATACGATTCAATCCAGTCGCCGCTTTCCATATTGTATAATGTCAGGTCATTATCTCCCGCCAGGTCAGTAAGCGTTGTGCCGCTTGAATGATCAAAACGGTAATAGGCCTGTAAACCCAAACTGGTTTGAGTTTGTGTAACCAGACTGAACATGTTTTCCCGGATTTGATCTTCGGTTCTGGCCACCGACCAAAACCTGGCTTCATCAACCTCACCTTTAAAATATCTGGCATTAGGTAGGGATGAGGCCACATTCACGGCAATTGAGGTGCCGCCACTCGTTGGCGCTGTGGGAGCCAGAGAGCTGTTGGTAACAATTTGTACTGCACCATTAATGTAAAATTCCCAAACACCCGACCGCCTTACCGCAGCAAGGTGAGTCCATTTATCTGCAGGCAGGCTGATGCCATCAAGATATGGATGGGTGGTTTTTCCGCCAAGAAAAATGGTTAACCGGTGGTTGTTGGCCTGATCGAGCATAATACCATAGCCCTGTCCGTTGGTCTGATCAGAGCGATGGCCTCTGAAAAGAATAAACTGATTGTTATTGGAGGTATTTTGCCCGCCCCATTTCACCCACGCTTCTAAGGTAAGGTTATCAGATACTGACATAGGAATTTTTGTCGCAAAAGCATATTCGTCGCTACCGTCAAAGTTGAGGGCATTGCCGGGCTCGCCAAGCGCTGCTCCGGATGCTTTCCAGCGATCGTTGGGCAGGGTAGCATCAAGTGCTCTAATCTCATCCACATAAACATCCATACTCCCATGATCAGCAGCGGTATTGATGCCTGCACTCACAATGGCTGTTGCAGAAGACAGTCCGATGGTTGTTTTTACGTAAGTCCATTCACTTGCTGTCAATGCCGGGGCATTAATTAAAAATTCAGGTGATGTGCAATTGTTGGTATTATCAAGCGCTATCTGTAAATCGCCTGCACTGGTTGCAACGGATGATTTGATCCAAAATCCGATTTTTGTGCAGGCAGATATATCTTTTGCTGAAAAATTACGGTATCCGGCTATGCCGGTTGTAAAAGCTGCATCAACCACGAGTTTTGTATGGTTCTGGCCGGTTGGATAAATACTATTAACCAAGCTTGCGGTGACATTAGAATTGGCTGTCCACAAATTTTCGCAATTGTCAATTCCAAGATGATAATATGCTGTGCCATCATAATCAGTGCCGTAATCATGACTGTCGGATACCGTGTTTCCGGATGATTCATTCATTTTCCAGTAGCCCAGCAAATCGCTATTCCATGACAATCCTGCGGGGAGTGATGAAGAGGAGATTTCGCGATTCATCAGATTCTGAATTTGACTTTGCGTGAGAACCACATCCCAAACCTGAACTTCGTCAAGATTTCCTGTAAGGTCGAAATTGCCCCAGCTTTTATCTAAGCAACCCAAAAAAACATCATCAGAATTTGTGATGTCGGTGTTGGTTAAATTATTCCAGACAATAGTGCGGCTGGTTTCCTCCTGCCCGTCAACGTATAACTTGATGGAGGCGGGGGTTGTTCCATTGGTTCCCGAGTGGGTTACGGCAAGGTGATGCCATTGCTGGTCGCGGATATTTGTTGAACCTCTAACGCCAAGCCATTCGTCAGACCCGGCATTGTAGCTGTAAACCAGTTCGAGCTGAAGGGTGTTTTGATTAGTCCCCACCACCCAGCCACGGCTGGGAGCCTCACCCGAACCTTTGCCAATAAGATAAGTGAAAGATGAATTTTCGCTGCCACTAAACCACATACTGATGCTAAAGTCGTCATTGGCCGTAAAATTCATGTCGCTAATGTTGCCAAGATTTACATAAGATTGACTAAAATTGAGTGCATTACCGGCACCCTGTGCAAATAAATTTCCAGTAAAGAAAAGGACCATTAATGTTGCCAAAGCCAGCGTTTTAAAAACAGTTTCTTTCAACTGATAAAAGGATTTTCTTTTCATAAAAAATAAATTTTTAAAATCAATTTTGTTGAAAATATTTTCAAGTCAAATCTAATCCCACTATATGACTTAATATTTAAAGGGAAGTTAATTTTGGCGAAAACGCCGTTTTTTTTGGCGAAAAAGAACCGGGAGATTTGAGTTCGATTTAAATAGAAGCTGCTGAAAAAGACCGAATCCGTTAGATTGTAATTACTTACTCCATAGTGTGTTCGTTTGTATGATCATAATGGTTTTATGTGATGATACATTGGATTAGCTGTGGTTTTAAGGATTGATATAAATTTTTCGTGCTGTTTCACAATCTTTTTTCTGCACCCGCAACAGGTAAACTCCCTGCCTGAAATTGAAAGTGGTTTTGAAGTTTTCTACCACCAAAAAGACCTGCAGCGCATACCCTGCCAGGAAACGGAATCCAACTCAGGGTCGAAACCTTTGGTGGCCTCGGGATGGAAAAAACACAAGGGGTGGCAGTTTATCAGGAGTTTTCCTGTATTTTAACCAGCTTCATCTTAATGGCATAAATCAGAAGGTTTACGGTATTTTTTGATCCGGTTTTCGAGATCAGGTTCGATTTGTGTGTGTCAACGGTGCGAACGCTGATGAATAGTTTTTCGGCAATTTCCTGATTGGTATATCCTTTGGCAATGAGTTGCAGAATTTCCTGTTCGCGCTTTGTAATTGCCAAAGCGTCATCCGGGTTGGATTGGCTTAGGTATTTATGTGTAAAATAAGGCATTAGCTCCGGCGAAAAGTAATTTTTCCCTGAATATACTGCGTCAATGGCAAGTTTTAAAATATCGGGTTCAACGTTTTTAAGCAAAAAGCCCCTGGCCCCGGCTTCTATGGTTTTTTCCAGATAATTTTCTTCCCCAAATGTTGAGAGGATAATAATCCGCGTATCGGGGAATTTTGCCATCGCCTGCCTGGTAGCTTCAATACCATTCATTACGGGCATTTTTATATCCATCAAAACCACATCAAAATTTTGCTGTTTCAGCATCGCCAAAAACTCCTTGCCGTTTTCGGCTTCAGCAGTAATTTGCATGTTTTCGTATTTGCCAAGCACCAGCTTAATCCCATTGCGGAAAATCTTATGGTCGTCCACAATGATCACATTTATTTTTTCACGCATCAATAAAAACCTTTGGTTTGACGGATAAAAATAGCATTTTATCTGAAATAAACTTTTTGTGTGTGGAACAGCTTTTTACTGCTGAGATTTACCAGATAAAATCCGCCTGGCAAATGGGTGTTGATTCTGATCGGTGGTTTTTGTCGTATTTTTTGCCCCAGCATTTCTTGTCCCAGCAAATTGAATATTCTTATATTGATCAGGTCATTCTGGTTTTCATCCCCGTCAAATGTGATGAACAACCGGTTGTTATCAACGAAAATACTTGGAATGGGTGAATGTGTTAATTCGGGGGTATGTGTGGAATTTTTAAAGATAATCTCAAAGCGGGGCTGCTCGTCCGAAGTGTTGTAGTCAAAAGTTACAGTGCTGATTTCTCTGAGGTTGTGCAACTCAGTGGTTTTGAGGTCGAGTAAAAAGAGCGTATGTTCCCCGGCAAAAGATGCTGCGCCGGAACATTCCAGGGTATAAAGCCCATCAGCAGGCATCGAAATAGCCATCGGTATGCGTTTCTCCTCATTGATTTCAGAAAATGCATTAACCGAAAGGTTTTTGTCGTCGGTCAGGGTATATAGCTGCGGGGCATCCTCACTGCCTTCAAGTTTTAAGGCATCCAGCTCAGTGTCGTAATTTTCCGTAGCATTTTCGTGGAGCATTATTTTGGTTTCGTCGCGATAGCCGTTTTCATCGCATGAAAAGGTGAGGCAATTTACTGCATCGGTTTCTAATTTGAAAACGCCCGATGAATGGTGGAGCCTGGCCTGGTTGTTTACCTGTAATGTGGTACTTCCATCTGTTGGCAGGTTTACAAAAAATCCCTGGTTGGCGGGGATGATGTTGTTAACGTTGTTTATGCCGGTTTGTGTGTTACGGTTGTAATTTCCGTAGTTGCCATAGTCAGGATTCCATAAATAAAACACCGGAGTAAGGCCGGTTCTTGTCCACCCTTGTCCATCGTTGTTTTGCCAATTGATGGCCGAAGGATAAGGATTGCCCACAAAGTTTAATCCTTTATGGTTGTGGGAGGCATTGCCATGATGGGTAACACTAAATGTATGTGTGCCTGCATTGAAGTTACTCCCCTCAAAGGTGATGGTTTTGCTTCCTGTAAGGTCAGCAGCAGCCCATACTCCGTATCCATGAAATGGTACAATTGATTGGAGCGGATCAGTGATATAGGTCCATTCTCCGGTGCTTTCGCTAAATTGTATCAAATACATGTTTGAAAAGGCATCTGCATTTTCATCTGTTACCGGCGAAGAAACATAGTGCCACATTTCTTCGCTTATGTAGCATTCGTCTTTGGCTTTCCCGTTTCCACTAACCATGATATGGCCGGATGAATTTCTGTCTATCAGGGAGGCTGTTTCGTTTTGGTCGGCTTCCAGCAACATGTGGCCGTTGTTTTTTACTACCATGTATGAACCATTTTCAACGGTAATATTCGTTGCTGATTTCACCCTGATTCCCTGGGCTGTTGCAAAAAAGCACAGGGAAATACAGGCAATGATCATAATCGCTGTTTTATTATTCATGGCTTATTACTTGTTTTTCAGCACCTCAATTTCATTCCTGAGTTCTTCGATCACCTCATCCTGCCGGTTGTTGATCTCTTTGAGTTCCTGTACCGCTTTTACGAGTGGCACGACAAACTCGGCGTAGCGCAATCCGTAGTAATCGTTCTCATTTTTTGGTGCGTCCACGCCGCTAAACTCAAAGTTGAGTTCCTTTGCGGCCTGTTCCACCTCCTGAGCCAGGAAGCCGGTATATACAATGGCCTCTTTTTCCCGGATGGCTTTCTGTTTTTGGGGACTGTCAAGCATATGTTCCGGCATTCCTGCAAATTGATTGAACTTAGTAATGTCGAGATGATAAGTTTTGGGTTTTAATTTGATTATAAAATCAAGGCCGGGTACATTTTCTTTGATCTCCTGTTTGAACCGCGCATCGCTAACATTTGTCCATCCGGCCCAACCACCGATCGAAGTCACATTAGAATTTCCAAGGCGTATTTGGTTGCTCGCGGAGATAAAAGTGGAAGACCCAATCGCCGCAGAATTATTAAAAGAAGCAACAGGAAAATAAGCAGATTCACCAATGGCAGTGTTTTCTGATCCGGTAACACAATTTTCGAGAGCGCCAGACCCTATAGCTACATTATTATATCCTGTTGTAATATTTTCTAATGCTTTATAACCAATGGCAGTATTGTCATGTCCTGTTGTGTTGTTGTACAAAGAATGGTAGCCGATAGCAAGGTTTTTAGCACCTGTGTTGTTGCTGTGCAATGGCTGATACCCAATGGCTATGTTATCATCGCCTGTAGTATTATTATACAAAGGTTGATAACCCATTGCCACATTTCTGGTCCCGGAGCTATTGTAATAGAGTGCCTCGTAACCTATGGCCGTAGTATAGCTGGGTTGAGTGGCTGAGTACAGGGCGTTATAACCCATTACTGAATTTCTAAACCCATCCACATTTTCGTGCATGGCATACGAACCTACGGCAAGGTTGCGGTTTCCGGTGGTGTTATCATACATGGTTTCGTAGCCTATGGCCAGGTTTTCACTACCGCTCACATTGCTTGCTAAAGCATTTACCCCCATTACATTGTTGGCATTACCCGATTGATTAAGCACCAGAGAATTTCGGCCAATACTTGTATTGTTATCGCCTCCAATATTATTTGTATTACTACCTGAACCTATTGCTGTATTTGCAAATCCATCGGTATTATTAGTCAAAGCAGAAATTCCTAACGCCGTGTTATTATCTCCTGTTGTGTTACCATACAAAGCAAAAGTTCCTATGGCCGTGTTATCGTAGCCCGTGCTGTTATTTTCCATTGCAGTTTTACCCACAGCAACATTTCGGTATCCGGTAGTATTTTGTTTTAGCGCGTTGTTGCCAATAGCAGTATTTCCTTGTCCGGTTGAGTTGAGGTGCATAGCATAAGAGCCGATAGCTGTATTCTTTTCTCCTGTAGTATTGTTTTTCAGTGCCTTTGAGCCCACAGCGGTATTTTCACTAACTGTATTGTAGTAAAGGGCCTCATCTCCAATGGCTACATTGAAATTACCGTCTGTGTTGGTGTATCCGGCATACGCACCCATTACTGTATTGAAATAACCGGCTTCATTTTTATACATAGACTGATACCCTACACTTGTGTTGGAAACACCTGTGGTGTTTTCGAGCAAAACCTCCACACCGATTGCTGTATTTCTGGTGCCATCGGTGTTCTCTTGCATGGCCATTGTTCCTATAGCGGTGTTATTGCCTCCCGTATTAAATTTCAAGGCTTTTGTTCCTATTGCGGTGTTATTGCTTCCTGATATATTGCTATAAAGAGCACTTTCGCCAATGGCCATATTCATTGTGCCTGTATTATTTTTTCTCATAGCCAGGTTTCCAATGGCAACGTTGTCGTTACCGGCTTCGTTACTGGCCAGGGCTCCCCTGCCAATAGCCGTGTTTCGGCTGCCTATGGTATTGCCTTTTAAAGCGGCATGTCCGAGGGCTGTATTTAAATTCCCGGTTGTGGAATTGTAAAGGGCACTATCGCCCAGGGCGGTGTTGTAGCTTCCGCTGGTATTTAAGTAGGCACTACGAAAACCCATTGCGGTATTAAAATTACCTGTTTCATTATTTTCGAGCGAACTTGTCCCAACAGCGGTATTCCAGTTGCCCGAAGTATTCTGATTCATACTGGCATGACCCACAACAGTATTATTGTCCCCATTGGTATTGTTGGATAAACCGCCATATCCTACAGCCGTATTTTTGGTGCCATCCTGGTTGCTGTTTAAGGTGTAGGCGCCCAGTCCCGTATTTTCCACACCAGAAACATCAGATTGCATGGAGTAGCTTCCAACGGCCGTATTAGACTGGCCTGAAGTATGTGCACTGAGGGTATTGTTTCCTATGGCTGTATTGCTGCTTGCGCTTTGATTGCTAAAAAGAGCATAATACCCAACTGCGGTGTTATTGTCGCCATTTTCATTTTCTTCCATCGCCCGGCCACCTACGGCGGTATTATAACCACCAACTTCGTTTGAGATCATGGCATCATTTCCAACTGCCACATTGTATTCACCCGTTGTATTTACCATGAGTGTTCTGGTGCCAACACCTGTATTATTGCTTCCTGTACTATTTGATGACCCGCTGCTGAATCCCACAAACACATTTCTGTTGTCTGTTTGGTCATCCTGGTTTCCGGCTCCATCGCCTATAAAAACCGAATTCCCATTATTGAGGAACTCCAGCCGCCCCTTTACCATTTTAAAATGCTGGGTATTTTCCAGGTAAAAATCAATTTCATCATTGGTCATTTCTACCAGTTGAACTTTTGTATCATTGTCTGCATCCACAAGGGCGGTGTTGTTGTTGCTTCCCTTAATCTCCTGCCAGAGCGATTGCGAACCGTCGTAAAACCAAAAGCTTTTGGTATCGGTGTCGAATACCAGCAAGCCGTTTGCCGGACTTGAAATGGCATTTCTTTGCGTAGTGGTTGTGCGCGGTATCAGCAAGCCTTTATCATTGGATTTTACATCCAGCATGGCCGAATTGTCCGGGTCGCTGCCATCGGCATTGATGGCTACCTGTGCTGTGGCACTATCATAAACCCCGGTAAATAGTAATACGAATACAACAAAAAGTACCCAAGGGTTTTGTTGCATGTTTCTTGTTTGTAAATAATTTATACGTGTTTTCATTGTTTGGTATATTAGTTTTGTGAAAAGAATTCTTTCATAATCCATATAATTCCCTGCATCAGTTTTTTTTCTGTTTTAGGGGATGATTTTTCTGAATTTTTTATAAATAATATTGCTGTTAAAATAATATCCTTCAAATATTGCTGTCTTCTGGCGGATGCATTAAATATTATCATTTCTGATTCTACATCTTTGATCAGAAGTGGCTCAGGCCTTTGGTTATCGTAAATATGATGTAGTAACAGTGTTGCGGTTAACAGGAGGCTCCCGGTAATCAGTTTTTCCTTTTCAGGGGCTGTTTTCAGTTCTTTCTTTTCAAGGTATTGCCAATAAGGCTTGCTGAACATGAGCCTAAAGTGCTCAATACCCGAGGTTAACCCATGGTCTTGGATAAAAAGTGGGAGCAATTCAAGGTCCCGCTGCAATTGCCCGGTATATTCAGCTTGCGATTGTACCATCGGTTTTTTTATCAGCTATAGTTCTGTTGTTTTGTATGGATATGTTTTACCAATTTATTGCGTTTTTTGGTTGAAAATGATTTCTTTACCCCATATGCAACCCCCGAAATAATGAGGAAGATAAGCCCTTCGCCCACCGGAGCACCACCGCCCACCGGACCACCATTTTGCCCCCCGCCATAGGGATCCGGAGGGGGAGGAGGATCCTGTGCAGCCGATAACTGAACCAACAAACAAAATATTAGCATTCCAAAAATCCTTTTGATGTATTTCATATTGTATTTGGTTTT